>JBBRIN010000704.1:0-2238 GCA_038221115.1 Tepidisphaerales bacterium | reverse complement strand
GATACGCAGGGGGTTCATAGTCAAGTCCGGAACAGGAGTGCGTCTTCGGGCGGCGCCGGATCCGCGACGCTGACGCGCTTCCCCCGCTGATCTGCGGCCCGAAAGCGACGCCCATCATGGAAATTTCGCCGTTAGCGTTACGGCGCGCCGAACCTGAGCGCAAGATCGCGTCGACAGGGGCCGATGCGGAAGCTCGTCCGCGTCGGACCCGAAAAATCTCCCGCTTGTGATCGGGTCAGTAGTGGTAGGGCGAACCGAAGAGCAGATACAGCACGAGCAAAATGCCCAGGATGCCAATGATCCCGATGCCGCTGTTGCCGTAATAGCCGCCCCGATACCCGTAAAAGCCGCCGCCTCCGAACAGAAGGATCACAACGATGATGAGAATGAGAAGGGTCACGATGGTCTCCTATCGAGGCTGCTTCGAGCGAACCCATGGTCGTATCGGCACCTGTCACGATGCTTGCGGACGCAGAACGACACGCTCCACCCGTAACATGCTTCCGGTGCCAGCCAAGACCGATTGTGAAAGAATTGTGCCGCCTGAAGCTGAGCTATAAATGCACGCACCCCGGTGAAGGTTTCATCGAACGAAAACGGCCTCCCCCGAAGGGAGAGGCCGTGAAGCCACTAACGATTCCCGCCTCCGGTTGAGGCGTTGTGCTTCTTACGCGGCGGCCGCGCTGTTCACGCTGCCTTCAGCGAGCCTCGTCAGCTTCTGATCGGTGGCCTTTTCTTCTTCCAGGTTCTTCTGGAGCACGCTCGCACAATCATTGCGGCCCAGGCGTTTTGCCCACGCGATCAAAGCGCCGTAGCGGGCGATCTCGTAATGCTCGACGGCTTGTGCCGCGGCGATCAGCGCGGCGTCCAGAACATTCTTGTCGTCGACGTCGCCGGCAACCTCGTCGGCTTCCTTGATGATGCCGTCGATGGCCGGGCAAGTGACGGACGCCGCTTCGACGCCGTGCATCTTGAAGACCTCCTCCACGCGAGTGACATGGGTCTTGGTTTGGGCGAGATGCTGCTCGAAGCCCTGCTTCAACTGTGGGTGCGTCGCCTTCTCTATCATCTTCGGCAGCGCCTTGGCGATGCGATTTTCGGCGTAGTAGATGTCCTTCAGCTGATGAACGAAGAGATCGTTGAGCGAATGAATGTCCTTCGTGAAAAGACCCATGAGTGCGCCTCCGGCAGGTTGGTCCCAGCCCCGCTGGCGATTGCCAGCGCATCTGAACTGAGAATTCCCGCGCCCCTGAACCGGTTCCGATCTACCCTCGATTTGACTCGGATCATCGAGTGCCGTGGGGCGAGGCGACCGCGAAATCGACAACGAGCAGCCCTTCCAAGCCGTCGCGCGTCGACGCCACGAGCCTGTCTCCGGCCGCTCTGTGGGCCGGATGATCCAGGTAGGCGTCGCGCGCGGCGGCGTCTTCGAAATCGCAGGAGAATGCGTGCGTGTACCCCCGCGCAAGGCCCTCGGGGCTTGTGTTTGGCCCGCCTGCGAAAGACACCATCCCCGGCAAGACGGAGCGAAGATCGCTCAATTGGGCCAGAATAGCCGCAATCTCGGAACTCGGCACGTCATCCCGAAACTTCACCAGAACCAGATGACGGATCATGTTTCCTCCTGGCGGACGCATCCCGAGCCTGCCGCGATCCCACGCGTGACCGCTTAACGTCTACAGCTGGAGCTGACCCGAGCGCCCGTGATGAAATGGGGTCTTAGGCGCGACCAGCTTAGGGTGAATCGTCTCGTGATCCTAAACTGATGAACGGCTGGCAAAAATTCGGGCTGTGGCGAATCGGCAGCAGCCGACCGTGTCCTAGCGAGAGGGAGTTTGATGAACGCAACGCGATTCAGCGGCGAGGCCACGCAGGTGGACGTTCAAGCCATCGCAGCCGAGGCCTTCGCTGTTTTGGCCACGGGCCGTCAGGTCCCACCCTTTTCCTCGCGCTTTCCTGATTTTGGATTTGATGAAGCCTATCGCGTCACTGCCGCCGTTCGCATGATGCGCGAGGCGCGCGGCGAACGGCCAGTGGGACGGAAGATCGGATTCACCAACCGGACAATCTGGGCAGAGTACAACGTCCATGCGCCGATCTGGGGTTATGTATACGACACGACGATCCATGACCTTGCCACGGATGGGACGACTTTTTCTCTGGAGGGCTTCGCGGAACCGAGAATCGAGCCGGAGATTGTGTTCGGCTTGGCAGTTGCTCCCCGCCCCGGCATGGATG
>JBBRIN010000703.1:0-2240 GCA_038221115.1 Tepidisphaerales bacterium | reverse complement strand
AGCACGCTGCACACCAATGATGCGGCGAGCGCCGTGACGCGATTGCTCGATTTGGGGATAGAGCCGTATCTCGTGGCCAGCTCGGTGGTGGGCGTGATGGCGCAGCGACTGGTGCGGCGGGTCTGCCCCGACTGCGGGCAGCCGTACGCGCCGACGCCAAGTGAACTGCAGTGGCTTGGGGTCGAGCGGTCCAAAACCGCGAAGATGCGCCTGGGAACCGGATGCGCCAATTGCCGGCAGACGGGGTATCGAGGACGGTTGGGCACGTTCGAATTGCTCGTGTTGGACGAGGAGGTGCGCAAGCTGATCGGCGCGCGGGCGACGGCTTTGGAGATCAAAGCGGCGGGGTTGCGGGCGGGGACGCGGACGCTTCGCGATGACGGCATCGAGAAGATTCTGGCTGGAGTAACGACGATCGCGGAGGTGGAGCGGGTGACATTGAATCCGGAGGCGGTGGGCGCGGAACGGGTTGAGGTCGAGAGCGTGGGATAAAAGGTCGGTGAATGGCGGTTTTTACTTATAAGGCGAGCGACGCCCGCGCAGGGGAGATGACGGGCACGATCGCAGCGGACACGCCGCGGCAGGCGCGGGATATCCTGCGCCAGCGCGGGCTGGTGGTGAAGGACCTGGCGGAAGAGCGCGGCGGCGGGGCGCGAAGCGTCGCGGTGAAACGGCGGCGGGCGCGGGGAAGCCGATATCAATCGACCGTATTTATTCGCGAGTTGTCGACGCTGCTGGCGGTCGGCGTGCCGTTGCTGGAGGCGCTGGAGACAATCGCGCGGCAGCACGGCGGGGCATTTAACGCGTCAATTCTCCTGTTGAAAGACCGCGTGGCGGCGGGTTCCAGTCTCGCCGGGGCGATGCGCGAGCAGCCGGAGGTATTCGACGATCTGTGCGTGAACATCACCGAGGTGGGTGAGGATGCGGGGACGCTCGATTCCTCGCTCGAACGGCTGGCGGAATTTCGGGAGCGCTCGCAGCAGTTGAAGGGAAAGGTCAGCACGGCGTTGATTTATCCGGGGATTGTGCTGACGACGGCGCTGTTGGCGACGACGTTTTTGATGACCTTCGTGGTGCCTAAAATTCTGGAGCCGCTGATCGAGCAGGGGCAGCCATTACCTTTTCCGACGCGGGTGGTGAAGGGAACGAGCGACTTTCTGCTGGCTTGGGGGTGGTTGGTGGTGCTCGGGGTGCTGGGGATTATCGCGGTGTGCGCGGCATTGCTGCGAACGCCGGCAGGCCGAATGTGGTGGCATCGGATGGTCCTTCGACTGCCGATGCTCGGCGATCTGGTCAGAAAGCAGGCCATCGTGCGCATCGCGATCGTGATCAGCACGCTGCTTAAGAGCGGGATCGTTTTCATTCGAGCGCTGGAGATCGCGCAGCGGACGACGCGCAATCGGGTCATTCGAGGAGCACTGGAACGCGGGGAGAAGGCAATCTCGGCCGGTGAGGATATAGCGGCGGCGCTGGAAGCTACCGGCGCGTTTCCGCCGATGGTCGTGCAGGTGTTTGCTCTTGGGCAGCAGTCGGGGCGGCTGGAGGAAATGTTGGATCGGCTTGCGGTGAATTACGACCAGCAGGTGAACACGGCGGCGAATCGGATGACGGCGATCCTGGAGCCGATACTGATCATTCTGCTGGCCATGTTCGTTCTGTTCATCGTGCTGGCGACGGTACTGCCGATTTTGGAGGCTGGCAATGCGATTCAATAGACGAAGGGTTCAGGGTTCAGGGTTCAGGGTTCAGGGTTTGGGCGGCTTTACGCTCGTCGAAGTGATGATCGTCGTGGTGATCATCGGGTTACTCGCGGGAATCGCAACGTATGCATACACCGGCTATTTGGATCGCGCGAAGCGGGTGAAGGCGCGGGCGGACTTGAGTACGTTGGCCGGAGCCGTCGATTCATTTTACGCGGTGAACGGGCGATATCCGGAGAACTCGGAGGGGTTGCGGGTCCTGGTGCCGGGATTTGTAAAGGCGCTGCCAAAGGACCCGTGGGGACACGACTACGTTTACCTCCAGCCGGGGAAGGCGGGGCCGTTTGATCTGGTGTCGTATGGGGCCGACGGGCGCGAGGGCGGATCGGGGGCCGATGCGGATATTTCGAGCACTGATGTGGAGGGCAAGGAGGGCGTGAAGAAATGACGCGCGCGGATTGCGCAGATGCACTTCAGCGTCGTTTAGCCGGCTCGCTTGCGAGCCGTGTCCAGGGCCGTGCGCATGGGTTCACGCTCATC
>JBBRIN010000702.1:0-2244 GCA_038221115.1 Tepidisphaerales bacterium | reverse complement strand
TGCTCCCCATGGGCGTCGGAGCCGCGCTGATGGTCTGCCCCTACCTCATCCCCAACGTCGCCGTACTCCTGGCCGTCTGCATCGCACTCACCGCCGCGCCGTTCGTCGTGCGGCCGTCGTGAACTTCACGATCACTCGTCCGGCTTCCTCCCGTCATCAACGTCAGCGGTATCTACCCCGATTGCAGAACAGATGTAGCAGCGCGGTAGAATGTCCTGATGCCGCGCACCCTCAATACCGTGACCGTAGCGTCTCGAGTGTGCTTGGCACCTGTCACCAAGGGAGCGGCATGATTCGCAAGATCATTGCCGTCATTTCCCACGTCGCCTGCGCGGTCACAGTATTGACCCTCGGAGCCTGGGGCATCATCTACGTCGTGAACTGGGGGCTTACTTTCCTTTGGACACTCGGCGGGATTGGCGGATTGGAGGATCGGCGCGCGTTCCCCCACCGTATCTTCTTCATCGTTACGCTGTGCGCAGCCAGTATATCTTCTCTGCGCTTTCTCAAGAAACGCGCGCGGTCGGAAGACGCCGGTTCGCCGGCTCATTTCCCAGACCCTTGCTCCGTCTGCTCGTACGACCTCACCGGCAACGTGAGCGGCATCTGCCCCGAATGTGGAACGCACATGGAGGCACAAGCATGAGGCGAGCTCGAATGGATGCTCAAACCGCTCTCTTTGTTGTCGCTGCAAGGTTGCCCGTTGAACGCCAACGCCCCCTGCGCGTAAGATGGACGGTCGCATCGTGCCATGAAGGCTGCAAATCTACTCGAATCCCCCGGATACCGGCGGGAAGGAAAGGAACGTCGAACATGCGGATGAACCAACTCTCGCGAATGGCGGTCGTCTTCGGAGCCGCGCTCCTGCTTCCCGCCGCGGTCAGCTGCGCGGCGGACGGCGCAACCGCCATGGCCAAGCTGCAACCCGCCAAGGGCGCCGCCACGCAACCGACCAACCAGAACGTCGGCGGCACCGTCACGTTCACGCAGGCGGGCGATGGCGTAAAGGTCGTCGCCAACCTCACCGGACTTTCGCCAGGCAAGCACGGAATCCACATCCACGAGAAGACGGACTTCAGCGCGCCGGACCTCACGAGCGCCGGCGGCCACTGGGACCCGGACGGCCACAAGCAGCACGGCGGCCCCGACAGCCCCCCCACCGCCCGCCACGCCGGCGACCTTGGCAATATCGAAGCTGACAAAAGCGGCACCGCCCATATGGAAACCACCTTCCCCGGCCTGTCCGTGGGCGGCGGCGGCAAGAATGATGTCGTCGGCCACTCCGTCGTCGTCCACGCGAAAGATGACGATCTGAAATCCAACCCCGCCGGCAACGCGGGTGGACGCGTCGCCGCCGGCGCGATTGACGCGAAGAAGTGAAGCCGCGAATTTGGCAGTTTTCTGTGGCCGGAGCGGAAGAGGGTCCGCTCCGGCCAGCCTTTGATCGTCAACATCCACCGCCCGCCGCGCGTATGGCTTGTCGGAGTAAGTTGTACATGCGAAGTCGCCGGGAACGGGCCTTTACACTCGTCGAGCTGCTGGTGGTGATTGGGATCATCGCCCTGCTGATCAGCATTCTGCTGCCCGCCTTAAGCAAGGCCCGCGAGCAGGCGAATTCCGTTAAGTGTCTGGCCAACCTCCGATCGCTTGGCCAGGGCGCGGCCGCCTACGCTGCGAGCAACCGCAACTCCACCATCCCCGGCTACGCAGACCCTAAGAATAAAGCTTCCAACGGCGTCCAGGCCGACGGCGAAAACTACGCCACCCTCCTCATCAATAGCGGCTACGTCTCCGGCCCCACCGTCAAAAACAAAACCGACGGCGCAACGTCCGGCAATACCGTCTTCCGCTGTCCCTCCGGCGTCACCGATTTCCTGATCAGCGATTTCTCCGGCGCCGGCGCCGTCGGCAACCCGCAGCCAACCAACCGTCGCGACGGCCTCACCAATTCCCCGTGGCGAGTCAAATCCATGGACACCGGCGTCGTCGTCGACACCTGGTATGGCGCGAACTGCACCACGGATGCCTACGACACCCATGCCGCTCTGATGCATCGCGTGCCGAGCGAAACCCCGTTGCCGGGCACCAGTGGCAAGACCGACTGGCGCATTCCCAAGGTCAACCAGATCAAGCGCGCCGCTGAAGCGGTCATGTTCTTCGACGGCGTCTTCCAGAACATGCACCAGGACGCCGACCGCATCGCCGCCCGCCATGGCCGCGGGACGCTGACGAACATCCTCTTCT
>JBBRIN010000701.1:0-2263 GCA_038221115.1 Tepidisphaerales bacterium | reverse complement strand
GGTGAATTTCACCAGCGCCAGCCTGTTCTGGG
The DNA here is from genome assembly GCA_038221115.1 of Tepidisphaerales bacterium. Classification (GTDB taxonomy): domain Bacteria; phylum Planctomycetota; class Phycisphaerae; order Tepidisphaerales; family Tepidisphaeraceae; genus JANXVV01. Next base: position 2,231 of record JBBRIN010000701.1, on the reverse strand, counting down.
CCCGCGCGTCGGCCAGCGGCTGATCCGAGTAGTGAATCCAGGAAATCGCCGCCGGCTTGTTCAACGTGCGGGCGAGGGAGAAGCTGCCCCATGACACGCCCAGCGCCATGATGGAAGCAATCAGGATGGGACGCGCTCGCGGCATCAGCTTGGCGGTACGCACGATCAGAAAAATACCCCCCGCCACGGCCACCACAAAAACGGCCCACATGAACTGATTCCCCGGAAGGATCTGCTGCCCAGCAAAATAAGCAGCGACGCCCAGGATCAGAAAGCCCATCATCTGCTTGACCAACTCCGACCACGCGCCCGTTCGCGGGATGCGTCGCGCCACTTCGGGGAATGCCGACAGGAGCAGGTAGGGCAGCGCCATACCGACGCCGACCATGGTGATCACGCCGACGCCGACCACTCGCCCGCCGCTTTTCGCTTGGAGCACCGCCCATGCGAGAAGCCCCGGAAAAAGCGGCGCGGTGCATGGTGTGGACAGGATGGCGGTCAGGATGCCGAAGAGAAAATTACCGGCGTAGGTGTCGTGCCGCGGGTCGATCGTGTAAACGCCCAGCGGTAGGCGGAACGTAAACAGCCCGAACATTCCCAACGCCATGAGTACGAGGATGGCCGTGATGGGCCAGACAAACCACGGCTTGCTGAACCACGATCCCCACCCCGCATCGCCTGACGGCCCAGCCGCGCGCGATCTGCCGTCAGGCGGCGTCGTGCTCGGCGCACTCGCCGGACTTGATCTCTGTTCCTTCACCGCCTGCTCGTAATCTTTGAAAAGTTCCGGCTTATTCGCCTCAATCTTCTCCCCCGCCGCCGCCACCTTCGTCACGATCTCAAACTTCTGCGACGTCGGCAGGTAGCACGCCTTATCGTCACACGCCTGGTACTTCACCTTCCCCGTCAGCTTGATCTCGCCCGGTGTCGCATCGCTTTTCACGTCGATCGGCACGTACACAGTGACCCGTCCGGTGTAGACGTTCAGCTTGCCGTATGAGTACGTGTGATCCTCACCCTTTGGATAGATCGGGTCGTGAATGGTCATCGCCGCGTTCGGCTCCAGCGATGCCTCGAAAGCGATGTAGTCCGATTTGATCGGCACGTGAGATTGCGTGTGAAACCCCTCCTTCACGTCGAACACGATGGCCACGATCGCAGACTTCCCAGGCTCCAGTGCCGTCGTGTTCACCGCTGTCGAGAGGCTGCCGTACTCCGGTTTTGGCGCGGCGGTTGCTGTAACGGCGAAGACGATCATTCCGAGCCATACCCAGGGGATGGCGGCGCGGCCCAGGTGCGTGCGGTGGTTCATACCCATCACTATACCGTTACGAGCCCCCCAGTATTCCAGATGCGCCGCGCGATTCATTGACGCCCCCTGACTCAACTCTTACCATTTTCGCGAGAATGCCACCCCTCTTCCTCCGGAGCGAACCGAGTGCGGCTATGTGCTACACCTCATCGAACGGGTCACGATCTTCCGGGAGCTTGTCTTGATTGCGACGCTGTTGATCACGCTGGCAAAAATGGATTTGGAATGGGTACTGCGCCAGATGGACATCGGTCCCGCGGGATACTTCGTCCTCTTTGCGCTGCTGTTCGCGTGTGGGCTCGGGCTTCCCTTGCCTGAAGATATTCCCCTTCTTGTGGCGGGCGCCCTGATCGGACAGGGCCACATGAACTGGATCCACGCCGGCATCCTCGCCTGGTGCGGGATCATCGGCGGCGACTGCGTCCTCTACACCTTCGGGCGAAAGTTTGGACTCAACATCACCAAAGTGCCAGTCATCGGCACCCACGTCACGCGAGAACGCATCCTTCATGCCGAGCGCCTGTTTGAGAAATGGGGGGTGTGGGTGGTCGCGGTGGGGCGGCTCTTCGCGGGAATTCGCGGCGCCATGGTCATCGCCGCGGGGACAATCCGGTTTCACTTCTTGAAGTTCCTCATCGCCGACGGCCTGGCCGCGGTCGTCAGCGGGGGGTTGTTCCTGTTTCTGGGAGAAAAGTTTGGCGAACATCTGCCGGAGATCCAGGAGAAGATTCACAAGGATAGCCGAGTGGTGTTTGCCATCGTGGCGGTGCTCGTCGTCGGAATCATTGCCTATGCGATCTTCCGCAAACGCCACCATAGCTCCGTGGCCGCGGTCGCTCTCGATAAGGTGGACCGAGCCGTCGAGAAGCATCAGGCCGCCCGCGCTGCCGCTACCACCGCCGCCCCCTCGGCCAAAAAT
>JBBRIN010000700.1:0-2270 GCA_038221115.1 Tepidisphaerales bacterium | reverse complement strand
ACCCTGACGCACAAGTTCGCGCGGCGGGTGGAGGGCACGAGCGCCAAGATCTACGACACCCGCAAGACCATCCCCGGGCATCGGCTGCTGGACAAGTATTCCGTGCGCGTTGGGGGCGGCTTTAATCATCGCGTCGGGCTTTTTGACGGCTTGCTGGTGAAAGACAATCACCTGGCCGGCCGCGCACTCAAGGAGTTGGCGGCGTACCTGCAGCCGATCGTCGCGCAGAGCCGCGCGGAGGATGCGGGGCGGCTGATCGAAGTGGAAGTCGATACGCTGGATCAGCTTCGCGAGGTGCTGAAGGTCGACGGCATCGACGTCATCCTGTTGGACAACATGGACTGCCCGCGCATGGAGATGGCGGTGGACCTGCGAAACAAGGCGGCCAAGCGCGGCCGCGTCGCCCTCGAAGCCTCGGGCGGCGTCACGCTGGAGACCGTGCGGTCCATTGCGTTGACCGGTGTGGAACGAATCGCCGTCGGTGCTGTAACGCACTCGGTGCGCGCGCTGGATATTTCGATGGACATTGAGGATTGAGGCGCTTGCACGGATCGAAGCGAAGCGGGAAATGAAACGGACCGGAGGGGAGCCACCGCCTCCGGTCCGTGAATGAATGTCGATAAGGGAAAATAACACACTCAAAAAGAAAACGCAAAGCGAAAACGTGAAGTCGACGAAGTTGAAGCGGGGGGGGCGTCGATGAAACAAGAGGATGCCAAGACCGTTTGCTGATTCGATTATTGCGCGGCGCGATTGCTCGACGCGGTGCCCGCCGCTTCGGCCAGAAGCGCGGGTGGGATCAGTCTGCGGATCGGGCGACCCGTGCGGGCGTCTGCGCCAATCACGTAGAAGCCGGCGGTCGAATGCGATGCGGTGCATTGGCGCGCTGCATATTCAGCAGTGTGCGGACCGACACGGATTCCCGCACGATCGCGGAGCCAGTGCTGCATGTCGGCGGCGTTCAAAGTGGTCTCCTTCTCAAGAGACATCTTCGGAGATGCGTGGCCTATCGTTTACGGCGTCAGATCATACAAGTGAAAGATCCCCTTTTCAAAAACAAGCTTCGCCGGCCCTGGGAAGTCGAGAGGCCGTGTCGTGACGATGTACCGGGCGTGATAGTGGGCAGTGACGGAACCTAACTGCTCGGCCGAAAGGCCTGCGTAGCGGTCGGCCATCCCGGCGAGCGTGCGGTCAAAGCGGCGCGGCAGGGTCGTCAAATCGCGCAAGTCGAGGACTCGGCAGAGGCGGTCGCGCCATTCCCCAAGCTCGGAGCTGAGCTGAGGCACGCCTTTGAAGTTCACAATGATCGCCCGTTGAGCGGCCAGACGAAATTCCTGCTCGGTGGGCGGGACGAGGAAGATGGCGTCCGTGGGGGTGTGATCGCGGACGTAGGTGCAGAGTGAGAGGTATTCGGGGGGATCGGCGGCGTTGGGGGTGAACCGGAGACCGAGCGTGTCTGCTCTCCAAGCAAGAGAGACGACGAATGCCGCCGTCGGCGGGAGGGCGATTATCCATCTTGGCCTTACGACTTCCAAGGCTTCAAAGAGGCCGAACAGCAGAAGCATCGCCACGAGGATGTCGATGAGGTGCGAGTTCTGAGTGAGCACGGGTGATGGAGATGACGAGAGAAAGCGACCGAGGAATGGCAACGTCACCAGAGCGACAGAGGCGATCCAGCACAGCAGAGGGTAACCTGGTCGTCCGTGCAGAAGCAAAGCGACGCCAATGCAGCTCAGCAGTTTCGGGTAGATGCTGAACCGAAAGAGGCTCATCTGGATGAGCGGCTCGCTGACATACCAGATGCCGGCGAAGAGCAGCGCGACCAGGAGGACCGCGCAGAACAGGCGCGTGATGCGGACAGTTTGTTGGAGTTGAGGTGTTCGGGATGCGCGGCGGGCGGCGAGGAGGGCAAGAGGGAACGGCCATAGGAACGAGAACCAGAGGGCGATTGGCCACGAGGCCGGATCGTAATGATGGGGATGGCGAAGGTGGACGTAAAGGTTGATGAAGTCCTTCAGCGGCAGTTTCTCGCCATGAGCAAGCGCAGCGCGGATCGCGGGAAAGATGTTGGGCAGAACCAGTGCGACGAGCACTACGGTGCCAAGGGCGATCCGCCCTGAGGTGAACTTGCCCCTCACCGGTGACCCCTCTCCCGCAAGTGGCGCGGGCGACCAGAAATGCCAGGCAACCAAGTTGGCCCAAAGCCCAATCCCGACCAGCGCATGGTTGAGGTGAAAAAACCCCGCCAATCCAAACAGAACCCCAGACCA
>JBBRIN010000699.1:0-2282 GCA_038221115.1 Tepidisphaerales bacterium | reverse complement strand
CAAGGTATTCGCCGCCAATTTCCAAGGCGCGGCGCTGGCGCGTACGACCGTCGAGGCGCGCGCCGTGATCAACACGAAGATCGAAATGGATGCCATTGCGTATTGCCCGCGGAAGGCCTGAAGCTTTCTTCCGCTTGAGTTCGGAGACGACAAGATGATCAAGGTACTGGGACGGCAAACGTCCGGAAACGTGCAGAAGGTCCTGTTCGGCTTGGAAGAAGCGGGCATCGCATACACCCGCGAAGATTACGGGCGTCAGTTCAACAACACGCAGACGCCCGAGTACAGGGCGCTCAATCCCAATTGCAAGGTGCCGACCCTGGTGGACGGCGACACGGTCGTTTGGGAATCGAACACGATCTTGCGTTATCTCGCGGCGACCCGCGCCCGATCGCTGACCGGTGCTATGCCGGCCGAGTGCAGTGCGGTCGAGCGTTGGATGGACTGGCTGCTCGCCTCCATCAACCCGCTCTACATCACGATGTTCAAGGATTCGAAGAAGCCGGCCGGAGAGCGCGTGTCGGATTATGAGGCGCAGGCCCAGGAACTGGGTTCGCTCCTCGCCTTGGCCGACAACCATCTCGCCGGCCGCAACTGGTTCGCCCTCGATCGCCTGACGCTGGCCGACATCGCGCTCGGGCCGATCGTGAAACGGTGTCTGGCATTCCCCATCGATCTGCCCAAGCTGCCGAATCTCGAAGCTTGGATGGCCCGTGTCGAGGCCCGGCCGGCCTTCCAGGCCGCGACCGGCACGAAGCCTACCAGCGTCTCGAGCGCCGCCTGATGTGAAGACAACCTCGTTTGTTCGCCCTTTGTGGGTAAGGAGCTGGCCCCTGTGCAGTTGAGAGCCATCAGACCTGTCGATGAGGCGCCGGCCCAGGCGAGCAGGACCGTTCTGGTCCGGGCCGAGGCCATATCGGTGGTGATGGGAACAGGGCCGAAGCGTCAGCAGATCCTGCAAGATGTCGATCTGTCGGTCTCCGAAGGAAGCTTCGTCTGCCTGATCGGGCCATCGGGCTGCGGCAAGAGCACCTTGCTCAAGGCGCTGGCCGGGTTGGTCCGGCCGACGTCCGGCAGCGTGACGGTCGGCGGGCTGTCGCCGGGCGAGGCGGCGCGCAAGCGCATGATCGGCCTCGTGTTCCAGGACGCCAACCTTCTGCCTTGGAAGAATGCGCTTGATAACGCGGCCTTGCTGCGGGGTGTCGCCGACAAGACCATGTCGCGATCGGAGCTGCATGATCGTGCGCAGGAGATGCTGGCTCTCGTCGGCCTGGGCGAAGCTGGACACAAGAGGCCGAACGAGCTTTCGGGTGGCATGCGCCAGCGCGTCGCCATCGCCCGGGCCCTCGCTCTCGACCCGGCGGTTCTCCTGATGGACGAGCCGTTCGGTTCGCTGGATGCCATCACGCGGGACGTCATGAGCCGGTCGCTCCTCGAGATCTGGCAACGGACCCGCAAGACCATCGTCCTCGTGACGCATTCGATCGAGGAAGCCGTTTACCTGTCGGGACAGGTTCACGTCATGGGCATCGGGCCTGGACGCATCATCCAGAGCTTGGACGTCGCTTTGCCTTATCCGCGGGACGAGACTGTTCTCGAGCATCCCGACTTCATCCAGATGGAACGCCGGCTGCGCGCGCTGTTGCGCTCCAGCCATGAGCCTGGAGGAGTGACGTGAGCATGCGGGCGGCCTCAGGCGGGTTGGAGTTGCGGTTCGCGCGTTGGAGGGCGGCGACTGACGAATGGCTGCCGGCTTTGATCCTGTGTCTCGTCGCGGTTCTGCTTTGCGAAGCGGCCGTGCGGGTATTCTCGATCTCGTCGTATATCATCCCTGCGCCTTCGGCGGTTGGGCAGGCTCTGGTCCGCGAGTGGGGTTCGCTTGCGACCGCGACGGCGGTCACGGCACGGGAAATCCTGATCGGTTTTGCGGCATCGGGTGTGGTCGGCGTGGTGCTCGCCGTGCTGATCGTACGGTTCGACTGGCTGGGACGCGCGCTCTATCCGCTCGTCGTGCTGTTCCAGAACGTGCCGAAGGTGGCGCTCGCTCCGATCTTCATTCTTTGGGTCGGTTACGATCTCGCGCCTAAAATTGGCCTGATCGTGGTGATCGCCTTTTTCCCGGTCACCTTGTCGATGTTGGCCGGCATGGAATCCGTCGACGCCTCGCTGGTCGCCCTGATGCGCTCGGTCGGTGCCGGCCGGGCCGACATCCTGTTCAAGATCCGCGTCCCGCATTCCCTGCCGAACCTCATGGCGGGGCTGAAGATCGCAGCCACCTTCAG
>JBBRIN010000698.1:0-2289 GCA_038221115.1 Tepidisphaerales bacterium | reverse complement strand
CGGGATCATCGCCCTGCTGATTTCCATCCTGCTTCCCGCGCTGGGCAGGGCGCGCGAGCAGGGCCGACAGACGCTTTGTCTGAGCAATGTCCGCACGCTCTGTCAGGCCAATACGTTGTACCAGACTCAGTTCAAGGGATGGAATCTGCCCGGCTACTGGGGTTGGACGCAGGCGAGCGGCGGCTGGCCGCCGAGCACGCCGCCTACGCCCGCCGCCGACGGTCCGCGCAAATATTGGTTTCAGTCCTGGGCACTTTCGCAAGGCTTAAACGTCAAGCTGAGAGATCCGGAACTGGGCCGCTATCCCGTTGGCATGATGTGCCCCAACAACACGCTTTCATTCGAGCGCGCCAACGCCGACGGGTACACGATCCACAACAGCTACTCGATGAACTATACGGATTTCCCAGGCACCCCCGCCAGCAAGGGACCGACCTACTGGAACGCCTGGCGATTGAACGAGATCATTTCCCCCTCTGAGAAAATCCAGTTCGCCGACGGAACCAGTGAAGGACTCAGCGTCTACGGCGTCAACCCCAAACCCAACAGCACCCTCCGCTATTTCGACGCCTACTTCGGCGGCGAAAAGCACGAGGCCCCCGATAAAGGCGGCGCGGTCGCCTATCGGCACCTTAAAGGCGCGTGCGTCGGCTACTTCGACGGGCATGCCGGCTACGCTCAGATGACTTACCTGGTCTACGACCCGGCCGACGCCGGCACCACGGGGAACTATCGGCAGTGGAAGCCGAAGATGCGGTGAAATCTGCTCTATGATCTCAAGCGGTTGAGGATGACCGCGACGTGCCGCGCCGTCGCTCCTTGTTGAGCCCGAACGACTTCGCGGGCGCGTTCGCCCAGCAGCGTCGTCGCCGGGCGATCGGCCAGCATCATGCGAATCGCCGACGCCAACTCCTTAGCTGATTCGATTTCCATCAGCCCCTTTGCCTGCTTTAACTGCCGGACCGCGTCGGCGAAGTTGTGCGTCCATGGGCCGACCACCACCGGCTTAGCCAGCGCGGCGGGTTCGATCATGTCGCTCCCTCGCTGCCTTTGGCCCAGATCAACCAGCGATCGGCCGACCAACACGACGTCAGCGAGACTGTAAAACTTGCGAAGTTCGCCCATCGTGTCGCCGAGGATGACAACAGGCGGCTCTTGACGGTCGGCCGAACCGGTGGCCGGGGCGTCTTTCGATTTTGATCGACGGACGACTCCAAAGCCGCTGGCCCAGATCAGGCTTGCGACTTCGTCGAACCGTTCGGGGTGACGGGGAATGATCGCCAGTCGCAGATGGGGATACGCCGGCAACAGATCCTGATACGCCTTTAATACTGCCGCCTCTTCGCGCGGTCCGGTGGAGCCGCAAACCCAGATCGGTTCAGCTCCCGGGCGAAGGCCGACTGAGGCGGCCAATTCCAAGTCGCCAGCAACTTGGTTGGCGATATCGGCCGTGTCGAACTTCATCGTTCCGGTGACGGAAACTCGATCGGCCTTGGCGCCCAGCCGGCGAAAGCGGTCGGCGTAGGCTTCGTCCTGCGCGCAGACATCGCTCAGCCGCCCGAACATCGCTCGCGTCACCACCCCGCCTCGGCGATAACCCCTGAAGCTCGATTCCGTCAGCCGGCCGTTCACCAGCAGGACCGGGATGTTCCGTCGAGTGCAGTGAAGCACGAAGTTCGGCCAGACTTCGAGCTCCATCAACACCACCGCGATCGGGCACTGCCGATCGAGCAGTCGGCGGATGGCCGACGACAGGTCCAGGGGATAGCGAACGAGCGTGACGCGGGCGTCGTCGCCATAGAGCTGGCGCCCGCGGTCGAACCCGGTGTCGGTCGTCACCGTGATGAGGAATCGCAGTTCAGGCCGAGCGGCGGTGAGTTGGACGACCAGCGACCGCGTCGCGTTCATTTCGCCGAGACTGACGGCGTGCAGCATGACGCAAGGGCCGGCGGTAGCGGACGCCGCCGGGATGTCGTTTCCCATGCGTTCGCGGAGTGCCTTGCCGACCTTCCGCCGAAGCTTCGGGAAAAGCCCGCAGAGAGGAGCGAGCGCGCCGATCGCCGCGTACCAGGCGATGTCATAAACGGTGGGCATGGGAAGGAAAGTTCGAATGACGAAGTACGAATGACGAAACAAATTCGAATGTTCGAAAGTGGGCCAGTCTTGCTCAGAATTGTGGTGCGGGCTTTAGCCTGCATCCAATCGACTATTGCATTATCAATAGAACTTAGGGTAACGCGGATCGGGTGCCACAGGTCGCGGTACTCCGGAGACCTGTGCGATTTGCTG
>JBBRIN010000697.1:0-2294 GCA_038221115.1 Tepidisphaerales bacterium | reverse complement strand
GGGAAGCTCGTGGTGGCCGATCCTCTTCACCGGTTTCTCGCCGACGAAGCCCTGCCCGGATCGGGGCTTTCGCCGGAACAGTTCTGGAGAGGCTTCGCCGGTATCGTCGGCGAACTCGGGCCGCGCAATCGCGCGCTGCTGGCCAATCGCGATCGTATCCAGGCGCAAATAGACGGTTTTCATCGGCAGAACAAAGGAAAGGCTTGGGACCAGAAGGTCTATCTCAGGTTCCTGCACGAGATCGGCTATCTGCTGCCCGAACCCGAATCGCAACACATCTTCACCGCCAACGTGGATCAAGAGATTGCTACGATCGCCGGCCCGCAACTCGTGGTTCCCCTATCGAACGCCCGCTATGCGCTGAATGCCGCCAACGCCCGTTGGGGCAGCCTCTATGACGCGCTCTACGGCACGGATGTCATAGGCGAAGAGGGCGGAGCCGAGCGCGGCAAGGCCTACAACCCGGTTCGCGGGGGCCGAGTCGTCGAGCGCGCCAAAGCTTTCCTGGACGAAGCCGTGCCGCTGGCCAGCGGTTCGTACGGCAACCTGCAAGCCGTGGAGGTGCAGGGTGGAACGCCGCTGTTCCGGCTTGCAGACGGACAGGCGGTCGTCCTCGCGGATCCGAGTGGCTTTGAGGGGTACCGCGGGCCATACAACGCGCCGGAGGCAGTTCTGCTTCGGCACAATGGGCTCGGCATCCAGCTTGTTTTCGACCGGACGCGCCCGGTTGGAAAGAGCGACCCCGCAGGCCTTGCCGACGTGGTGCTGGAAGCCGCAATCAGCACCATCATGGACATGGAGGACAGTGTCGCAGCGGTGGACGCCGAGGACAAGGTAGCGATCTATCGCAACTGGCTCGGCTTGATATTGGGAAACTTGAAAGCAGAATTTTCTAAGGGCGGTCGCACGGTAGAGCGGCAACTTCATGCAGATCTTGAATTCAAGGCAGCGGACGGGAGTCCGCTGATCCTGCAAGGCCGCAGCCTGATGCTCGTGCGCAACGTCGGTCATCACATGTACACCGACGCCGTGCTTTTCGACGGCGAACCGGTGCCTGAGGGCTTTCTCGACGCGGCGGTCAGCGTGCTCATTGCCAAGCGCGACCTCATGCCGGGACGGAAGCTTCGCAACAGCCGTTCGGGCTCGATCTACATCGTCAAACCTAAGATGCACGGGCCGGCCGAAGTCGCTCTGACCAAAGATCTTTTCGCCCGCGTCGAAGATCTCGTCGGGGTGGCCTCGCGTACCGTCAAGCTGGGCATCATGGATGAGGAACGGCGCACCTCGGCGAACCTCAAAAACGCCATCCTGGCCGCGGCCGATCGGGTCGTCTTCATCAACACGGGCTTCCTGGACCGGACAGGCGACGAGATCCACACCTCCATCGAAGCTGGTCCCATGGTCCGAAAAAACGACATGAAGAACACGGCCTGGATCAAAGCCTACGAGGCATCGAACGTCGATGCCGGCCTGGCCCTTGGCCTGCCGGGACGCGCCCAGATCGGCAAAGGCATGTGGGCGGCACCCGACAAGATGGCGGACATGCTGGCGCTGAAGGGCGACCACCCGCGGGCCGGCGCCAACACGGCCTGGGTTCCCTCGCCCACCGCGGCAACGCTCCACGCGCTGCATTACCATCAGCTTGATGTGAAGGCGCGCCAGAAGGAACTTGCCTCGCGCACGCCGACCCGGATGGAAGACCTGCTGACAATCCCGGTGTCCCAGTCCAACTGGCCTCCTGAGGCAATGCAGCAGGAGCTCGACAACAACATTCAAGGCATCTTGGGCTATGTGGTGCGCTGGATCGACCAGGGGATCGGCTGTTCGAAGGTCCCCGATATCCACGATGTCGGCCTGATGGAGGACCGGGCGACCTTGCGGATCTCAAGCCAGCACGTGGCCAACTGGCTGGAGCACGGCGTCGTCACGCAGGAGCAGATCACCGAGACGTTGAAGCGGATGGCTGCCGTGGTCGACAAGCAGAATGCCGGCGATCCGCTCTATCGACCCATGGCGCCGGGCTTCGACGGCGAGGCGTTCGGGGCGGCCCGCGACCTCATCTTCAAGGGACGTGCACAGCCGAACGGCTACACCGAATGGATCCTCCACGCCCGCCGGAGAGCCGCGAAGGCTGAGGGGAGGGCAACGGTCGAGGGGTGATGGCGGTTCGCGGCGCGGCCGATGAGGAGAAGCGGCCGGGGGGTCGGAAAGCCCCCGCGAGCAGATGCCCGGCGATCCTCGCTCGGCCGTCCCGGAAGATGAGCCAGGCCGGCGTTATTTGCAATCTGGCTCCA
>JBBRIN010000696.1:0-2295 GCA_038221115.1 Tepidisphaerales bacterium | reverse complement strand
GCCGACGCCGCTGTGGCCGGCCAGGACGGTGATGTGGTCTTTGAGGATGGCTTTGAGGTCGTCGACGCCGCGGTGGGCGATGATGCTGGCGCGCAGAATCTGGATGCCGAGCGAAGCATAGTGGGCGAGGGCTTCGTTGGCGAAAGCGATTTCGCGCTGGGCTTGTGGATCGGGGGGGTCGGCGTCGACGAGGTCGATCTTGTTGAGGCAGAGGATGGGCGTGAGGCCGCCGGACTGGGCGGCGATGAGCATGCGGTCGATGAGGCCCCACTTGACGTAGGGGTGCGCGACGGAGGCGACGAGGAGCATTTGCTGGGCGTTGGCGACGATGGGATGGGAGGTTTGGCCCTTGAAGCTGTCGGCGCGGGTGAGGATGGTGTCGCGAGGGAAGGTCTGCTCGATGGAGGCTTCGGGCTTGCCGCCTTCGTGGGTGCGGCCGGTGGGGCGGAAGCGGACGCGGTCGCCGACGACGATGGCGGTGTCGCTCAGCTTGCTGAGGGTTTTGCGCGTCGTCGCGAGATAAGTGGTTTGATCGGCGGGGTTGATGATTTCGGCGAAGAGCGAGAAGACCTGGATCACATGGCCGAGGGGGAGGGCGTCGATGTCGGTGGAGAGGGTTTCGTTGGCGGCGCGCATCTGGGCGGTGCGCTCGATTTTGTTTTGCTCGGCGTCGGCGCTGCGCTGGGTGAAGCGGTGCTTTTTGACGGCGCGGTCTTCGTCATAGTGGCCGGAGGTGTAGCGCGAGGTGATGTCCTTTTCGCGCGGTGATTTGCGGGGCTTTCCGCTCATGCGTGCAGGCCAGCTTGATCGGGGCGGGGCGAATGGGCAAGGGGCGGTGAGAATGGCCCGCGAAGATGCGAGCGAGGAGGGAGCGTTTCATGGGGGTGAGGGTGAGCGCGAGCCTGAGCGGGCTGAACGGGTTGAGCGGATTAGGGCATTGCCGGAATAGGGTGCGTGTGGTGTATTAATTGTCTATGCCGCGAATCGCGTGGGATAAAGAGCGGATTCTGACGACGCTCCGGCAGTTGTACAAGAAGGGAGTGGAGCTTTCGTATAACCGGCTGGCGAAGAAACAGCAGTCGTTGGTTTCGGCGGCGGCGTATCATTTTGGGTCGTACCGGGGGGCGGTGGAGCGGGCGGGGATCGATTATTCAGCGGTGACGCGCCGGCCGCGCTGGACGAAACAGGCGATCATCGCGTTGATCAAGGGGGCGCGGCGCGGTGGGGAGGATCTGCACTGGTCGGCGGTGACGAAGCGGCGCGATGAGCTGGGGCTGGCGGCGTTTGCGTCGCTGCAGCCGCGGTTGTTTGGGAGGTGGGATCTGGCGCTGCAGGCGTCTGGGCTGGATGCGGACGATGTGTCGATCTATCGCAAGTGGGACCGGCACTCGATCCTGTTCGAGCTGCGCAGCTTGGCGCGGGAGGGGGAATCGATCAACAGCGGCGCGATTCAAAAGGAAGACGCGGGGTTGCATGCGGCGGCAGTGCGGCACTTTGGGAGCTACGACGCATCGTTGCGGGCGGCCAAGCTGGACCCGCGGCATTATCGACAGCGGCGGAGGTGGACGAAGCAGGAGGTACTGAAGGAGCTGAAGGGGCTGTTCAAAGGGAGGAAGCGGCCGACGACGGCGGGGATACGCAAGTCGCATTCGGCGCTGTATGGGGCGGCGACGCGATTGTTTGGGGGGCTGCCGGCGGCGTTGAAGGCGGCGGGGGCGGGAAAGAAAAGATAGGCGACCGGCTCGTGGCTGAGGACGCGTGAGTACCAAATGCGACAGTTTTGTCGCGCCATCAAAACACGGGCGAACCGGCGTAGTATGTGGGGTGATCGATGGAGGGCTGCGCGGACTTCACCGATCAGGCGAGTGCCATGACGAAAGTGGTATGGGGCGGCAGGAAAGTTACATATGGGCTTGATTTCTCGTCGTCGGATCTGGGTGTGTGTGCTTGCGGCGTCGGCTGGTTTGGCGACGTTGAGAGCGGTGCCGCTGTGGGCCAAGCACGCGACGAACGCGGGGCCGGCGGATCCACCGATCAAGTTCAAGGTGCCGACGCCCAAGGCGTTGTCGGTTGAGGAGGAGCTGAAGACGTTCAAGCTGCCGGCGGGGTTTCGGATGGAGGTGGTGGCGAGCGAGCCGATGGTGCAGGACCCGATCGCGATCAGTTGGGATGCGGAGGGGCGGATGTGGGTGGTGGAATTTCGCGGGTACATGCACGATGTGGATGGGAAGGGTGAGGACCAGCCGTTGGGGAGGATCAGCATTTTGGAGGATACGGATGGGGATGGGCGGATGG
>JBBRIN010000695.1:0-2295 GCA_038221115.1 Tepidisphaerales bacterium | reverse complement strand
GTCCGGCTGGCGAATGCCGCTCGGACCGAGCTGGCGACCATGCTCGTCGCCGACAAAAAGGAGGCCGAGGCGGTCGAGCTTTTGGAACCAGTCATCGCGGCAAAGGAGGTCGAGCCCAAGGTGAGAAATCTCGCGCTGGCGACCATCGGCGTTGCGTACAAAGGCGCCGGCAAGCCCGACAAGGCCGCCGAGGCCTTCGCGGCGTATGCCAAAGCTTATCCCGATGAAAAGTTCACTGGCGACGCGCTGCTTCTTGCCGGCGAGCACGCCGCCAATGTCGGCCGCTACGCCGACGCTCAGACCGCATTCGCCGACTGCCTCAAACGCTTCCCCGATCACCCTCGAATCGCGCTGGTGCAGCTCAAACTCGGCGAAGCGCTGGCCGACGGCGGGAAGTTCGCCGAGGCCCAGGTGGCCCATCAGACCTTCCTCTCGAAATATCCCAAAGACCCGCTCGCGTTCCGCGCCCAATTCGGCTTGGGCTGGGCGATGCAAAACCAGAAACAGTTCGAGCCTGCCCGGTCGGCGTACAAAAAGGCGATCGAATCCACCAATGGCGAAACCGCCGCCCGCAGTCAGTTCCAGATCGGCGAAAGCTACTGCGAGGAAGGGAAGTTCGACCAGGCGATCCCCGCGCTGCTGGCGGTGGAAGATGTTTACGCGTATCCCAAATGGTCCGCCCGAGCACTGATTGAAGCAGGCCGGGCGTTCGAGCAGACCAAACAGCCGGACCAGGCGAAGAGGTCGTATGAGACGGTCTTGGCGAAGTACAAGTCGCTTCCGGACGAATGCAAGGTCGCCGAGGCGAAGTTGAAGGAAATGAAGTAGTGGATGGATTTCGGATTTCGGAATGCGGATCACCCCCCCAGGAGTTTTCATGTTCGTCTGGCATCGAGGGATTCATCGCCGCGGCCGGTTTCGGGTTCCGCCGGCCTTGTTCGGGTTCGCGGCGTTGCTCGTGGTGGGCATGGCCGCCATGGCGCAGGTGAAGGAAGCGATCCCCTCCGGTCCCCCCGCTCCCGCCGCCGGCGCGGCGGCAACCAGCCCCTCGGACGACGTTGCCCAAAAGCCGGCAGACAAGCCTGATCCGAATATCTGGGAACTGTTCCTCAAGGGCGGGCCGGTCATGTGGATTCTGGCGGCGTCGAGCGTTGCGGCGCTCTCGATCATCTTCGAGCGGCTCTACATGCTCCGCCGAAGCGCGGTCATTCCACCGGATTTCATTTCCGGACTTCGACGAATCTATTCCGACCCCGCCGCCGACCGCGACCGCGCGCTCGACTACTGCAAGGCCAATGATTCGCCGATGGCTCGGATGGTCGGCGCGTTCATCAAGCGGATGCCGCGCGGTTTCGAGGCGGCCGAGAAGGCCGTCGAAGACGCAGGCGGCAACGAGGCGCTCCGCCTGCGGGCAAACCTGCGAATCTTCTACGCCATCGGTTCAGTCGCAACATTGCTGGGCCTGATCGGCACGATCGCCGGTATGATTCGCGCCTTCATGGCGACCGCCAAGGCCGGCGAAGGAACCAACAAAGTCGAAACTCTGTCCACCGGCATTTATGAAGCGATGGTCTGTACCTTCGGCGGCTTGGCCGTCGCGATTTTGGTCACGCTCTTCTACTACTACTTCATCGGCCGAGTCGAGAAGCTGGTGACCGAGATCAATGACGAGCTAACGTCATTCGCCGACGAATAAGGCCTGATGCCCGAATCCAGCGACGAACTATCGACGACGTCGCATATGCCCAAGCTTTAGTGCAGTGAAATGTCCACAGATGAACACGGATGAACACAGGTGCAGATGGGAGTGAAGACGGACCTCCTGAAGAAAATCGTATTCGGCACTCAAACCAATTCGCCGGTGTTTGGAAATGCTTCAACCCCGTTTGGGCAGCGGCGAATTGATCGGATATCTAGCGACTCATCTGTGTTGATCTGTGTTCATCTGTGGACATTTTTGACTTGAACTGACCAGGTGCCCAGCCATGCGTATCCGCGATCCCATCAGCGAAGTCGAGGAACCATTTAACATGATTCCGCTCACCGACATGGTCTTCAACCTGCTCATTTTCTTCATGGCCGCGACTACGTTTACCCAGGTCGAGCGGGAGATGGGCCTGAGCCTGCCGAAGGCAAGTGCGTTTGCGTCGATGTCGGCCGTTCCGCAGCAGTTGGTCATCAACATCAATGCCAAGGGTGAGCCGATTGTCTCACGGAAAACGTATGAACTTCCCGGCCTGGAGCAACTGCTGAGGACGACACTCAAAGCCAACCCCAAGGCCGTCATCGTCGTTC
>JBBRIN010000694.1:0-2295 GCA_038221115.1 Tepidisphaerales bacterium | reverse complement strand
GAAGCTTTACACTGCGTTCTTTGAAAGCTGGTACGGCAACCCGATCCTCGGCGGTTTCTCGATTTGGGAATGGCCGCCTAATTCCGGCGGCCCCGACGACAAAGGCTACACCCCCGAAGGAAAACCCGCCCTCGATGTCCTCAAGCAATGGCTCGCCAAGGGACGTTGGGAAGTGAAATGAATCAGAAGTTGCCGGTTGCCAGTTGTTAGTTGCCAGAGGGAAGGCAGAGAGCGGCAGGCATTTACTGGCAACTGGCAACTAACAACTGGCAACTCTCCATGCAAACCCGCTACCGTACCCACACCTGCGGACAACTCCGCAAGTCCGATGTCGACCACGAAGTGAAGTTGGCCGGATGGGTCCACTCCTACCGCGACCACGGCGGACTTGTCTTCATCGACCTGCGCGACCGCGACGGCCTCACCCAGCTTGTCTTCGACGCCGACCTTTGCGGCCAGGCCGTTCACGATGAAGCGCGCAAGCTGCGGGGTGAGTGGGTGGTCTCGATCTCCGGCATCGTCACGGCGCGCGGCGCGGGGCTCATCAACCCCAGGCTCGCGACCGGAGAGATCGAAGTGCGCGTGAAGACCATGGACGTGCTGAGCCAGTCGCCCACGCCGCCTTTCACGCCCGATGAGCACGAAACGGTCAACGAGGAGCGCCGGCTTCAGTACCGCTACCTCGACCTGCGCCGGGCTGAGATGCAGCAGACGCTCCGCACCCGTTACCGCGTCACCAAGATCATGCGCGATTACCTGGGCGACGCGGGATTCTGGGAAATTGAGACGCCCTTCCTGACGAAATCGACGCCCGAAGGCGCGCGGGATTTCATCGTGCCCAGCCGGCTGGTTCCCGGATCGTTCTATGCCCTGCCGCAGTCGCCCCAGCTCTTTAAGCAGTTGCTCATGGTGGGCGGCTGCGACAAATACATGCAGATTGTCCGCTGCTTCCGCGATGAAGATCCCCGTGCCGATCGCCAGGCGGAGTTCACGCAGCTCGACGTGGAGATGTCGTTCATCGACGTGCAGGACATCATCACCGTGATGGAAGGCGTGCTCCGCCAGATCTGGAAGGAAGTGCTGAGCATCGAAGTCCCCAACCCGATTCCCCGGATGGATTACGACGAGGCGATGACCCGCTATGGGTCCGATCGGCCTGACCTGCGGTTTGGGATGCAGCTTCACGACATCACCGACCTCGCTCATACGCTCGACTTTGGCGTCTTCAAATCCGCGCCGATGGTTAAGGCGATCGTCGTCCCCGGCGGGGCCAAGCTCACTCGCAAGGAAACCGATGCCCTGGCCGAGTGGGCCAAGGGATATGGCGCCAAGGGCCTGGCGGTGACGAAGGTGACCGCCGCGGGAGTCGACACGGGAATCGCCAAGTTTCTGGCCCCGGTCGCGGCTCAATTGATCGAACGTATCGGCGCGAAGGAAGGTGATCTCATCGCCTTTGCGGCCGACAAACCAAAGACCGTTCATAAAGTCCTCGGCGAGCTACGGCTGAAGATGGCCAAGGATCTGCAGATGACCCCGTCCACACAGTTCGCGTGGGTCTGGGTGGTGGATTTTCCGCTCTTTGAATATGACGAGGAGGAGAAGCGATTCGTCAGCACGCACCACCCGTTCACCGCGCCGCTGGACGCCGACTTGCCCAAGTTTGACAGCCGCGATCGCGCTGTCGTTGAGTCGATCAAGTCCAAGGCCTACGACATTGTCTGCAACGGCTCGGAAGTGGGCGGCGGATCGATTCGTATTCACCGCATGGATGTCCAGCAGAAGCTTTTCAGACTGCTGGGGATCGACGACGCCTCGCAGAAGCTCAAGTTCGGGTTCCTGCTGGACGCGCTCAGCTTCGGGGCGCCGCCGCATGGGGGCATTGCGCTGGGGCTCGATCGGCTCGTCATGATCCTGCGCGGGATTACCAACATCCGGGATGTGATTGCTTTTCCGAAGACGCAGAGTGGCGCGGACCTGATGTGCGGCTCCCCCAGCCCCGTCGACGATCGGCAACTCAAGGAAGCGAACGTTCGCGTGGTGTTGCCGCCCCCGGTGGAGAAGAAAGTTTAGCGCCCGCTCGCCCCACCCGGTGGCTTCGCGTCGGTCTTCGCGCGCTCGACCCAGGTTTCCAGGATCAGGTCGCGCTTGGCCGCATCCCGATGCGTTCGCGCCTGCAGAGCCGGCAGCGGCTCCGGGACGAAAAAGTTCTCGCGGATCTGCTTGCGCAACTCCGCTTCCCGTGCGGGATCAAGCGGCGCGTCGGCCGCGCGAACGGGGAGGATCGCGCCAACCACC
>JBBRIN010000693.1:0-2308 GCA_038221115.1 Tepidisphaerales bacterium | reverse complement strand
GCTTCGCGGCGCCGAGCAGTTGCAGTATCTCCGTTACACCGTCGCCATCGGCCCAGCCGTCTGTATCATCGTCGCCGCCTTCCCCTGGCCCCGTCGATGGCTCGCCCATGCGGTTCCGCTCACCGTCATCGCGGCGTCTCTTCTTTCGCTAAACACTCTTTATCACCCCGTCGACCTTCAGTTCCAGCAGTTTGCCGGCTTCCACCGCTCCACCACCCGTCCCGGCGACATCACCGTCTTCGTCGCTCCTGGCGGCGATCCCAGTAATCCTCGCTACATGTACGCCGCTCTGAACTTCTACGGTGCGTCGCCTGGTCCCGCGATTCTCCTCACCGCCGCTCCTGATGCCGCCGCGCTTTCCCAGCTTCTCGCCTCGCCGCGACTCTGCTTCTGGTCCGACAAAGCTGTCGGCCCCGACGAGGTTCTCGGCCCCTCCTTCGCTGACTGGCGCATCGAGGACCACCGCTCCGATCACGGCACGGGCATCATTTACGTCATTTCCAACCCCCATCTTTGACCCTTCCTCTTGCAGCATTGGCCCGCCCCCAGTATCACCACTTCCACCGCGTGCCGTGGGGACCAGATCAATGCCACAAGGACGTCAAGAATGAAGTTCATCGAGACCCCCGTGCAAGGCTGCTTCAGTATCGAAGCCGACCGCTACGACGACGAGCGAGGCTTCTTTTCCAAAATCTGGGACGTCAAGGAATTCGCCGCCCGCGGCCTCAGCACCGACTTTGCCCAGTTCAACCTCGCATACAACCACAAAGCCGGCACTCTCCGCGGCATGCATCTCCAGCACCCACCCCATGCCGAGGTCAAGCTCGTCCGCTGTACCCGCGGCGCGGTCTACGACGCGATCATCGACCTCCGCCCCGAATCCACGACGCACCTGAAGTGGGCCGGCGTCGAGCTCACCGCCGACAACTACCGCACCTTCTACGTCCCCAAAGGCTGCGCCCACGGCTACATCACCCTCGTCGACGGAGCCGAAGTCGCCTACCAGGTCTCCGCCCCGTATACCCCCCAATCCGCCGCCGGCGTGCGCTGGAACGATCCCACGTTCTCCATCAAATGGCCCCTGCAACCCAAAGTCATCAACCCCAGAGACGCCGCCTACCCCGATTACGAACCGGCCACCGTCTCGTCCAAATGACCGCTGCCCGAACATGAACGCGCTTCCCGCAACACGCATCGACCACGTCCAGATCAACGTCACCGATCTTGCGCGCGCCCGTCTCTTCTACGAACAAATCCTCCATCTCACTGAAACGCCGCGCCCGGAATCCTTTGATTTCGCCGGCTGCTGGTACCGCATCGGCGACGTCGATCTCCATCTGGTCGTGCGCGAAAGAGAAGCCCTCAGCCAACGTCACTTCTGCCTATGGGTCCCGAACGTCCCTGCCGTCGCCAAAGAAATCGAATCTCGCGGCTATCCGGTGAAATGGGATTCCAAATACAAAATCCGCGGCGTCGACCGATTTTTCGTCTTCGACCCCGACGACAATCGCATTGAAATCCAAGGCTCCGACGGCACCGGCCTATCCCGCTGGGGCTGAAGCTCATGGCTAAACGCGACTATTACGACGTCCTCGGCATCCCCAAAACCGCAGCCCAGGACGAAATCCGCAAGGCCCACCGCAAGCTCGTGCGCCAATATCACCCCGACGTAAACAAAGATAACGCCAAGTCAGAGGAGAAGTTCAAGGAGGTCCAGGAAGCCTACGACGTGCTTTCGGATGACGCCAAGCGCAAGAACTACGATCAGTTCGGCCATGCCGGCGTCGGGGTCGGCGCCGGTGGGGGGGGCGACCCGTTCGAGCAATTTCGCCGGTCTCAGCAGGCGGGGCGCGCTGGCCGACCCGGCGGGGCGCGATGGCAGGCCGGGCCGAACGTGAGCGTCGAAGACTACGACCTCGGCGGTGAAGGCGCGGGCAACTTCGCCGATATCTTTGAGCAATTCTTCGGCGCTAATGCCGCCGGCGCGCGTGGCGGCGGCGATCCTCGCTCCCAGCCCCGCGGCCGCACCCGCGCCGCTCCGACCCGTGGCGAAGACATCGAATATCCCGTCACCCTCACATTTGCCCAGGCCGCGCGCGGCATGACGCTCCCGTTGCAGATCAACCGCGACGGCAAGCTTGAAACCATCGACGTCAAAATTCCCGCCGGCGTCAAGGAAGGCAGCCGCGTTCGCATCAAGGGCCGCGGCCAGCAGGTCATCGGCGGCGAGCCCGGCGATCTCTTCATCATCACCAAGGTTCTCCCTCATCCGTACTTCCGACGCGAGGGCATCGACATCTACGTCGAC
>JBBRIN010000692.1:0-2309 GCA_038221115.1 Tepidisphaerales bacterium | reverse complement strand
AACCTGCAGGCGCTCGAACTCTTCAAGGCCGAAGGGATCGACATCATCAAGGATCACCCCAAGGATCTGCCGAGCGAACTGCACCACTGGCTTGAGATTGGGCGAAGCATGACCGTGGATCGGCTCAACCGCGACCAGGCGATGCGCACGGATGTCTACGATGCTTTTCGCAAGGTTTTCGAAACACACGATCTGCTGGTTTCACCCACGCTAGCCTGCCTGCCGGTCGACAATCGCGACGATGGAAACACGGTGGGCCCCAGCGAAATCGAGGGCCAAGCGATCGATCCACTGATCGGCTGGTGCATGACCTACCTCGTCAACTACGTCGGGCATCCGGCCGCCTCGATCCCAGCGGGACTGACCGAGGACAATCTCCCGGTCGGGATGCAGATCGTCGGCCGCCGCTACGCCGATGCCGACGTGCTGGCGGCCAGCGCAGCCTTCGAGCGGCTGAGACCCTGGCGGGACAGTTATTCGCTCTGTCGCGGCGAAGGCTGGCCCGGATGCGAACCGCCCATTCCGCAGCCGCACCCTTGACGGTTGGCCGTCGACAGAGGGGCGAAGCGGCATCAACGCCAGCGCTCGAATCCCAATGGATTGTGCTCCTGCCTTGATGGAGATGCCGTGAACGACCTGCCCGATCCCTTCATGATCCGTGCGCACGTGCCGCATTGGGAAGCCAGCGTCGCTGATTACGGAGCGGCGAGCCAGGCAGCGCGACGTGGCCTGCCGAGCCGACTCAACGTCTCCTATGGCGAGCACGCAGACGAGAAGCTCGATTTGTTTTTTCCGCACGATGTCCGCGCAGGCCTCGCGGTTCGGCCGATCCACATGTTCGTTCACGGCGGCTATTGGCGGAGCTTCTCCAAGGACGACTACAGTTTCGTGGCCGACAGCATCACGGCTCTCGGGGCGATCGCCGTCATCGTCGACTATTCCCTCTTGCCAGGAGCACGGATGGCGACCCTGGTGGATCAGGTGCGCCGCGCGGCGCGGTGGCTGAGCGGGCATGCGGGCGAATTCGGCGGCGACCCGACTGCGATCAGCGCCAGCGGCCATTCGGCGGGTGCGCATCTGGCGAGCTATCTCGTTTGCTGCGGGCCGCAGGAGCCGGCACGCGAACCCAGCCCGGTTCGCTCCGTCCTGCTGGTGAGCGGCATTTACGATCTGGCGCCGCTCATCCGGAGCTTTCTGCAACCGGAGGTGCATCTGACCGACGAGGAGGTTGCGCGCTGGTCGCCAGCGACAGCCCGACCCCGCGCTGAAGCCGACGTCAGGATCGTGGTCGGGGCAAGGGAAACGCCCCCCTTCCTGGAACAGGCGCAGGAATTATCGGATCGTCTGCGCGAGGCCAGATCACGCGTCGCCCATTCGGTGATCCCCAGCGAAGACCACATGACGATCGTGCGCGAACTCGGACGGCCCGGAACGCCCTGCGCGGCGCTGCTGAAGGAGACGATCGCGGCGTCGAGTGGAGCCCATGGAGGCTTATCGCCCTCGTCCGGCTCCGGCCCGGTCAGGGTCGACCATTAGTGATCACTTAACAGATGCTGCTTAGGCTTCCGCCGCACGCTCCAGCGGCCACGTAAGATGTCTCGCCATGCAAGCTGTTAAATCCGCAGAGTTTGCTGCGATCGAGCCGTCACGGACGCTTTCCCGCCATAGACCCAAAGGCCAAGGCCGATACGTGCGTCTCGCATTCGTCGCATGCGCAAGCCTTTTCATCATGTTCGGGCCAGCCGCCGGGCAGGTTTTCGGACGGCATTCGGTATTCCTCCGAGAGTGGGTCATGTTTTCTGGAGGCGGGGTCGGCGTCCTCAAAGGCACCTTCACGCTGCGTCGAACGGACGGCGCCGTGGTGCACATGACCCCGCTCGACGTGCTCGGGCTGAAGCGTTACCCCAGCACGCCCCCGGACGAATTCGACCATCTGATCGTTGAGAATCACGACCTGCGAAATTTTGCCTCGAGGGTTTGCGACCATTCGACCGGGCCCGCGCATCTTTCCTTTCATGGGGCGGTCGGAACACGTCAGGGTTGGCAGCCTCTGGACGTTGAGGATGTTTGCGCGCTTCCCCTGACGGCATCGCCAAACCCTGGCGGGACCGCCGGGGATCGAACATGAGGGCTCAAATCGCGCGCTTTATCGAGCGCCGCACAGCCGAGCCGGAACAGTCCACCCGCCCGATCGGATTGCTGCGCATCGCGCTCGCTTTGATCATTCTGGCCCGCTTTGCGGCCGAATTGACATTCTTTAATACTCTTGAAGCATCCGGGCTGATTCTATGCCTGCTGTTCTTTACAGT
>JBBRIN010000691.1:0-2311 GCA_038221115.1 Tepidisphaerales bacterium | reverse complement strand
GCGTCGGCGGTCAGGCTGATCAAGGCGGCGGGTTATGCGAACGCGGGAACGGTGGAATTCCTGGTCGACAAGCAACAGCGGTACTACCTGCTGGAGGTCAACGCGCGCATTCAGGTGGAGCACCCGGTCACGGAACAGGTGACGGGGATCGATTTGATCAAGGAACAAATTCGCATTGCCAGCGGGCTGCCGCTGAGCTTTAAGCAGAAGGATATCCGGCAGGTGGGGCATGCGATCGAGTGCCGGATCAATGCGGAGGACCCGGCGCGGAACTTTGCGCCTTCGCCGGGGTTGATCGAGCAATTTCGCGCGCCGGGTGGGCCTGGGGTGCGGCTGGACTCGCACGCGTATGCGGGGTATCGGATTCCGCCGAATTACGATTCGATGATCGGCAAGCTGATCGTGCATCGGCCGACGCGTACGGAAGCGATCGCGGTGATGCGGCGGGCGCTATCTGAATTTCATATATCGCCGATCAAGACGACGATCCCGCTGCAATTGCAGATCATGGATAATCAGCACTTTCAGTCGGGGGATGTGGATACGGCGTTTATTGAGCGGGTGATGTTGGGGAAGTGAATTCGCTCCCGTTTTTGAGCTTGCTATAATGGGGCGATGTCCGCTATCGCCCCGGCATTACCGCCTCCCGATCACGCAGCGTCGCCCCGGCCACCAGGGGTAAAGGCTTGGCGCTGGGACATTCGTCGCTACGACCAGGCCACGGCGTTCGGCTGGTTCCGCAACCGACGTCTCGAACTGATCGAAGGAAAGGTCCTTCACATGGCGCCACAGCTTGAGCCGCACGCCGTCTGTATCTCGCTGGCGTCACCGGTTCTCGCTCAAGCGTTTGGCCCGGGGCACTACGTGCGCGTCCAGATGCCGCTTCGTCTTGGCGACCGGTCGAAGCCGGAGCCCGATCTGGCGGTCGTCGCTGGGTCGCCGCGCGATTATCTGAAATCAGGCACACCCACCGCCGCGCTGCTCGTGGTGGAAGCGGCGGATAAGACTCTTCTGTACGACCGCGGCCGCAAGTGCGCGCTCTATGCCATGTTCAGCTTGCCCGACTATTGGATTGTCAACCTGAATGATCGGCAAGTGGAGGTGTATCGGAGTCCGATGGCGGACCCATCCCACCCGCTCAAGTTCAGATACGCTGACGTGCGGGCTTACAAGGCCGGCGAAGCAATTGCCCCACTCGCGGCGCCGAACGCCTTCGTTCTGGTTGACGACCTCCTGCCTTAACGCGCGATCGTTCAGCGCTTCCCCTCAACCTTTAAACGTTCCAGCAGATAATCCTCGAGCTTTGGGTGCTTGACGTCCGGCGCGCCGGGATAGACCAGTTCGCACTGCACGCCGGCTTCGCGACAGCGCTCCTGAAGCTTGACGCCGAAGTTCGCGGTGTGGGTTGGATCCTTTTGATCCTGTCCGAGCGCGGGGGCGGCGCTGAAGGTCATGTAGATGGGCGGGTCGTCGGCGGTTACGAGCGCGTAGGGGGAATACTCGGCGATCCAGGGGAGAATCTGGTCGCGGTTGGCGAGGAAGACGTCGAACTGGGAGAGCTGCTTGTCCTTGTCGGGGCTGAAGCCGAAGGCGTGGCCGCCATAGCGGCTGTTGGGAGTCCAGTCCTTCATCTGCTGGGGGTCGAGAGTGGTCTGGGGGGCGGTGACCGCGGCGCACCACAAGCGCGTCGACTCGCGGGCGATGGGGTCATCGCTTTTGGGATCGGCGAGGTCGGGATGAAAGGCGAGCCAGAGGCTGGTGCAGGCGCCGGCCGATCCGCCGGATGCGCCGATGCGCTGTTTATCGATGTTCCAGTCGGCTGCCTTGCTGCGGACCAACTGCAGCGCGCGGGCGGCATCGTGCAGGGGGCCGTGCACCGGTGGCTTTACGCCGTCGGCGGTGGCTTCGGGGATGAAACGATATTCGACGGAGGCGACGGAGATACGGTTCTTCAGCATCACGGGCAGGATTGCGGTTAGGCCGGCCATTCGGTTGCCACCGGTCCAGCCGCCACCGTGAATGAATAACAATAATGGCGTCGGCTTGTCGGATTGCGCCTTCCAGAAGCTCATGACCTGCTTGGGGTGCGGGCCGTACGACAGATCCGCGATGGTGGGCGCGGGGGACGGCGCCGTCGCGGCGACCTTTGGCTTGGCTGGAGGGGCGTCGGCGGCGAAGGTAGAGGCGGTGATCACACACAGCAACGCGATGAGGGGGATCCGGTGTTTCATAGGATTGCCCACATCCTATCCGCTGCAGAGCCGGAGGGAAGCCGACCTTGCCCTCTGTTCCCTTTCGCCTAAAATCGCCG
>JBBRIN010000690.1:0-2313 GCA_038221115.1 Tepidisphaerales bacterium | reverse complement strand
GGGCCAGGAGATGGTGCTCGAAGCGTTTGTCGAGTTTGAGCGGGAAGTTTCGGTCGTCGCGGCGCGGGGGATTGACGGCACGTTTGCCCACTGGGGCCTCATCGAGAATGAGCACCGCAACCACATTCTGGACGTGTCGATCGCGCCGGCCGACGTCGATCCGTCGATTGGCAGGCAGGCGGTCGAGATCGCGCGCGCCATTCTCGAAAAGCTGGAGGTGGTGGGCGTGCTGTGTGTTGAATTCTTTTTGACCCGCGCGGGGAAGCTGCTGGTCAACGAGCTTGCGCCACGGCCGCACAACTCCGGGCATCTTACTTTTGACGCGAGCCTGACCAGCCAGTTTGAACAGCAGCTTCGCGCTGTTTGCGGCTTGCCGTTGGGGGCGACCGATCTTCTGCGGCCCGCGGCCATGGCCAATTTGCTTGGCGATGAGTGGGCGGGCGGGGAGCCGAATTGGGCGGGCGCGGTGTCGATCCCGAACGTGAAGCTGCATCTATATGGGAAGCTGGAACCGCGGCGTGGGCGCAAAATGGGGCATCTGACGGCACTGGCCGACTCTCCCGAGCTGGCGGCCCAAGCCGTCCGCGCTGCACGCGAAAATCTGCACCGCGTCTGATCCCCTCCTCCGGTATTCCGGATTTCGGTGAGCTCAGTCGAACCGCGGAGGGCGAGGGTGGGGGTTCCGGCTGCGCGACTTTCTTCCAGCCCCAGCCCCGCGCCGACCGATAACAGTCGATACAACGAGGATCCCCATGCCCACAGCCACCAAACCGTCCGGCCCCACCAGCTTTGGCCTGCTCGCCGCCCGCCTGCCTGTCGGCGTGTTGTTCGTCATCAAGGGGTACGAAAAATTTCAGAATCGGGACATCAACCAGTTCGTGGTGGACCATTTGAAGTTGGTGCCGAAGTACATGCCGCCGTGGTTCGGGCGGGTCTACCTGACGACGCTGCCGTTCGCGGAGATGGCGCTGGGAGCATTCATCATCTGCGGATTCCTGTCTCGCCTGAGCGGATTTGTGGCATCGTGCCTTCTGGTTAGTTTTCTTATGATCACCGGCGCCCATGACCCCAGCAAGACGTGGCCGTTCCACCCCAACTTCTTTTTCCTTGGCGTCGCCGTCCTGCTTCTGTTCGCCGGTGGTGGCGGGTATGGCGTCGATGGGCGGCTCTTCGGATCGAAAACCGCCGGGGGCTTCAGCGGCGGCGGCGCGAAGCACTAAACCACTTCTCCTGCTGTCGATGCTCCCTGCGTTTCTTGCCGGTTGTGGTGGATTGATTATCCCGCCGGCTTCGCCCGCACACCCCGTTGTGGTTTACGTCACGGATTACGGGCGCCACTCCACGCTGGTCCTGCCGACTGACTCCGGCGGACTTGTCGAGTATGCGTTTGGCGAGTGGGGCTGGCTGGCGCGCATGGAGCGGCAATGGTACCGGGCCGTCGCCGCCCTGTTTTTTGCGGATGGCTCGGCGTTCGGGCGGCGCTTCATTCCCCAGACGCCGGCGCTGGATGACTTCACCCGGATCCTCGACACGCGCAGCTTCGTCGCCGTGTCTGTCGATCGAGAGAGGATGGCCGCGCTGCGCGACAAGCTCGATGCGCAATACCGCCGGTTAGAGTCCACCGCGATCTTCAGTCACGACGGCGGCTTTTTCTACGTTCACGATAAGACGGCGTACTGGCTTTACCACAACTGCAATCACGCCACCGCTGAATGGTTGCGGGAACTGGGATGTCAGGTGAAGGGGCCGTGCGTGACGTCGAAGTTTAAGTTGAAAAAGTAGACACAGCCGAGGCGTCATCTTGAGGTACTCGGAAGGATCTGCGGGGCCCTGCCAACGGGGTAAATTAGATGCTTCGGGGTACCTGCTCTGAAAATAGATCGCGAAGACGCAAGCGAGGGGGGAAAATCGCGCGTGCGTTTGAGCTAAGCGCGCGCCTTCGGCACTGTCGCTAAAAGGGTTGCTTTCATCCGTCGCGGGTGCGCGATGGGCCGAACATGGGGACTCAGCTTGACAGATGCGTCTGGATCAGTGGGAATCGCCGATCACCACTCGCCGCCCCCCCACCTTTAGTCGGCCTTCGTGATACAGGCGGATGCCTTCCGGGAGGGCAATCTTCTCCTGCTCAAAGACCCGCTGCGCCAGGGTATCCGCTGTATCACCGTCCAGCACCGGGCAGGTGCGCTGCAGCACAATGGGGCCGGTGTCATACGTCGCATCCACAAGATGAACGGTGCAGCCGCTCACTTTACAGCCGTAATCGATCACGGCCTGGTGGACTTTGTGGCCGTACATGCCCTTGCCGCCGAAGCT
>JBBRIN010000689.1:0-2314 GCA_038221115.1 Tepidisphaerales bacterium | reverse complement strand
GTCCACGACACGCTGCAGATGAAGGACCACCTGCCATTGGTACACAAGGCGGGCTGCCGCGCGCTCTGGCTCGGCGTCGAGGACATGACGGCGACCCTCGTCAACAAGGGGCAGTCGGTCGATAAAACGTCCGAGGCTTTCCACCTCATGCGCGCCGCGGGCATCTGCCCGATGCCGATGATGATGCACCACGATTCACAGCCGCTTTACTCGCGCGGCACGAACTACGGGCTGCTCAACCAGATCTCGCTGCTCCGAAAGGCGGGCGCGGTTTCGCTGCAGGTGCTGATGATGACGCCGTCGGCGGGGACGAAGCTCTTTGAGCAGAGCTTCACCACCGGGCAGGTGTTCGAGCGCGTCGGCGGCAAGGAAGTTCGGCCGCATATGTACGATGGGAACTACGTGGTCGCCTCCAGCCATGCGCGGCCATGGCAAAAGCAGCTCAATATGCTGTTCGGGTACGCGTCGTTCTAGAACCCGGTCTGGCTCGTCTGGAATCTGGTTAAGAAGAAAACCAAGGTGTCTCAGAAAGCCGCGGGTATGCAGGTCGTGGGCATGCTGGGGCTGATTCAAACGATCCGGCGCACGTTCACCTGGTCGCTGCGGCTGGCGTTTGGGCACATCAAGCGATTGACGCACCCGCCGGTGAGCGCGATTCCGATGCACAGCGTGGAAGGTGAGAGCGCGAGCCATGCCGCGTTTGAAGGGCCGATCCCCGTGACGATCAAAAAGGGCCGGGCGATCCCACTGCCGATCGCGGGGTGAGCGATGATCCATGGCATGACTCGACTGACTTCCCCTGCAATGGGCAACTTCCTGGTGCTGGTTGCCATGTCCTTGCCGCTTCATGCGGAACCAAAGGTGGGCGACTCTGCCGAGGGCGGCACGATGGTGCCGACGCAGCAGCTCATCCGTCCCGCCGGCCGCTCGATTGAATTCAGCGGGCGGCCCGTCGATCTGGTCTCAAGCGCCGACCACAAGTCGATCTTCGTGAAGGACAACCGCGGCATCGTGGTCATTGACGCCGCGAGCTGGGCGATTCGTCAGGAGGTGAAGTTTCCCACCGACGGCGGGTCGATGCACGGCATCGCCCTCAGCCGCGACGGACGGCGCCTGTTCGCTACGGGGTCGCGCTCGATCGTTTGGGAAGGCGCGATCGCCGAAGATGGAAAGCTGAAATGGTCCCGCTCGACCGTCATCCCGGGGATCGAAGAAATCCAGAAGACGGTAATGCCCGCGGCCAAGCGCCGCGGTTCATACCCCTGCGGCCTGGCGCTTTCGCCGGATGAGAAATCCGCGTTCGTCTGCCTTTCGGTGAACAACACGTTAGCCGTCGTCGATCTTGATGGGGGGAAGGTGCTTGCTGAAATCCCGGTTGGCGTTGCGCCGTTCGCGGTTGCCATTTCGCCGGATGGATCGACCGCTTACGTGAGCAACTGGGGCGGCCGCCGCGCCAAACAGGCCGATCGCACCGCGTTATCCGCGGGCACGCCGACCGTCATCGACGAGCGCGGCATTGCGTCCAGCGGCACCGTGGGCGTCGTCGATCTTCAGCAGCGGCGACAGGTTGCGGAGATTGCGGTGGGGCTGCATCCTGGCGGGCTGGCGCTGAGCCGTGACGGAAGCACGCTCTACGTCGCCAACGCCAACTCCGACACCGTCAGCGTCATCGACACGGCCGGCCGCCGGGTCAGGGAAACGATCGCCGTCCGGCCCGATCCGGCGCTTCCGTTCGGGAGCGCCTCCAACGCCCTGGCCCTGGGGGAAGATCAGAAGACGCTCTACGTCGCAAACGGCGGCAATAATGCGGTCGCCGTCGTTGAAACCGGCGCGCCAGACGATCAACCCAGCCACGTTGCCGGGTTCATCCCCGCCGGGTGGTATCCGGGCGCGGTGGCGTGCGACGAAAATCGCGTGCTGATCGTCAACGTGAAGGGAATCGGCTCGCGCGATGAGGCCCGCATGAAAGGCGGGTGGAACTCGCGGCTTTTCAGGGGATCCGTCACGCAGGTCGATCGACCGGACGCCCCGACGCTGGCGCGTTACACGGAACAAGTCCGCGTTGATGCCCGCGTCCCCGAGTCGCTTGCCGCCGCGGAAAGGGGCGAGCCCGGTATGCCCGCGCTTGCCGTTCCGCGGCGTGTCGGAGAGCCTTCGGCGATCCAACACGTCATTTACGTCATCAAGGAGAACCGCACCTACGACCAGGTTTTTGGCGACGTGAAAGAGGGCAACGGCGATCCGAATCTTTGCATCTTCCCGGAACGAACCACGCCCAACCATCACAAGCTGGCCCGCGAATTCGTGCTGCTCG
>JBBRIN010000688.1:0-2333 GCA_038221115.1 Tepidisphaerales bacterium | reverse complement strand
AACCCTTCTCCTCGCGCCGCCGCCACCTCGCGGCCATCCAGCGCGATCGTCGCACCCTCCTGTTTCGCGACATCGAGATATCCCGCCACGCGGTCCCGATGCTGCCGGGTGATGACCGGCCCCATGTCCACCGCATCCCCCGAATCCGTCGGCCCCGTCTTCATTCCGCGGCCGATCTTCGTGAGCCGCTCGACCAGCGCATCCGCCACGCCGCCCACCGGCAGCGCCACCGAACCCGCCATGCACCGCTCCCCCGCGCAGCCGAACGCTGACGCCTGCAAAGCCGCCGCCGCCTGATCCAGGTCCGCATCCGGCATGATGATGATGTGATTCTTCGCTCCGCCGGCCGCCTGAACGCGCTTGCCGTGCTTGGTCGCCGTCTCGTACACATGCTGCGCCACCGCCGTCGATCCGACAAAGCTCACCGCCCTCACCAGCGGGTGCGTCAGCAACGCGTCGACCGCCACCTTGTCGCCGTGGACAATATTAAAAACCCCCGCCGGCACACCCGCGTCATTGAGCATCTCCCCCATCAGGTTCGCCGACATCGGAACCCGCTCGGAAGGCTTCAGGACAAACGTGTTGCCGCACGCAATCGCCACCGGGAACATCCACAATGGCACCATCGCCGGAAAATTGAACGGCGTAATCCCCACGCAAACCCCCACAGGGTGCCGAATCGTCTCCGCATCGACATTCCGAGCGATATTGGCCAGCGACGTCCCCATCATCAAACTCGGCACCCCGCACGCGAACTCAATCACCTCAATCCCCCGCTGCACCGAAGCCCGCGCCTCCGTCTTCGTCTTCCCATGCTCCCGCACCACGCACGCCGCCAACTCCTCAAACCGCTCGTTCATGATCTGCCGAAACTTAAACAACACCCGCACCCGCTCCACCACCGGCGTCGCCGACCAATCCGCCAGCGCCCCTTGCGCCGCTTTCACCACTCCGTCCACCTCCTCCGCACTGCAATAAGGCACCCGCGCGATCACCTTCCCGTTCGATGGATTAAACACCTCCCCAAACCGCCCGCTCTCGCTCGATACCCACTGCCCCCCGCGCAGGATCGACAACGTCTCCACACCAGCGACAACACTCGACATAAAGCTCCGCTCTTTCTTCTCTGGAGTTTTCTCTTCTCCGTGCTCTCCGTGCTCTCTGTGGTTAATCCGTCTCAAGCTTTCGCCAACGGCACCACCTCATCCAGACAATCCGCAATGAAATCCGCGTCATCCTTCGTCAAGCACATCGGCGGCTTGATCCGCAGCACATTCCCATGCAACCCCCCCTTGCCCAGCAGCAGCCCTCGTTCCTTTGCCAGCTCGAGAATATTCGCCGCCTCGGCCTTCGCCGGCTCCTTGGTCTTGCGGTCCTTCACCAGCTCCACCCCCAGCATGAGTCCCATCCCGCGCACATCGCCGAACATCGGGTGCTTCTCCTGAAGCGCCAGCAGCCGGTTTTTCAAGTGCGTCCCCACCCGAAGCGCATTTCCCTGAATCCCCTCCGCATCGATCACCTCCAGTGTCGCCAGCCCCTGCGTCATGCTGATCGGGTTCCCGCCAAACGTGTTGAAGTGCACCCGATTCGCCAGCATCTTGGAAATCTCCGGCCGAGTCACCATCGCCGCCAGCGGAATCCCATTCCCCATCCCCTTCGCCATCGTCACCGCGTCCGGCGTCACATCCCAATTCTCAAACGCCCAGAACTTGGTCCCTGTGCGACCAAAACCGCCCTGCACCTCATCCGCCACGCAGATGCCCCCGTGCTTCCGCACGATGTCGTACACGATCTTGAAATACTCCTTCGGTGGCACCACCGTCCCGCCGACGCCCTGAATGCACTCTCCAATAAAAACCGCCACTTCCCCGCTCGTCTCATACTCGATCAGGTCCTTCACATCCCGCGCACATTTCAGTTCGCACGATGGATACGTCAGCCCGAAAGGACACCGGTAGCAATACCCCGGCGTCGCGTTCTTCACCGTGAACCCCTGGTTCGACTTGAACTTCCAATTCCCATGCGCGGTGAGGTTCATCGTCGCCGCGGTTCCACCGTGGTACGCATTGCGCAACGAAACGATATCCGCGTTCTTCGTAAACTCGCGCCCCGCCAGGATCGCCAGCTCATTCGCCTCCGACCCGCTGTTGGTGAAGTACCAGCTCGACAGGTTCGACTCTGCCGGCATGTGCTCGGTCAGCTTCTGCGCGTACGTGGCAATCGTCGGGTGGAGGTAGATCGTCGTCGTGTGCTGGAGCTTGCCCGTCTGTTTCTGAACCGCCTCAACCACCTTCGGATGGCAATGCCCCACCGACACCGTCACGATTCCCGCA
>JBBRIN010000687.1:0-2335 GCA_038221115.1 Tepidisphaerales bacterium | reverse complement strand
TCCAGCCCCTCTTCCGCCGCCTCGACGTCGGCGACGTCCTCCGTCTCTTCCGCACCGTTCCCTACGCCCGAAAGACTGATCTTGGCCGCGGCGTCTCCTTCACCTTCTTTGACGCCGGCCATATTCTCGGCTCCGCCTACGTCCTGATCGAGTGGACCGAAGCCGCGAAGCCGCGCAGCCTCCTGTTCACCGCGGACGTCGGCCGCTACGGTGCCCCCATCCTGCGCGATCCCGCTCCGATCCCAGGACCGGTGGAGACCTTCATCACCGAGAGCACTTACGGCACCGTCTCCCACGGCCCCATCGAGGCCGTCGAGCCGCAACTCCTCGATGCCGTCAAGTGGTGCATCGAAAAGAAGAGCCGCCTCATCGTCCCTTCGTTCGCCGTCGGCCGCACGCAAACCATGCTGTGGTACCTGCAGAAGTTCATCGCCGAAAAACGCATCCCCGAAATCCCGGTGTTCGTCGACAGCCCCATGGGCGTCGAGATCAGCCACATCCATAGCCAGTTCCGCGAGAACTACGACGACGAGACCAATCGCCTGATCGGCGAGCGCGACCTCTTCGGCCTGTCGCGCGTCACCTTCGCGTCCAGCATGCAGCAGAGCAAGGAAATCAACGCCCAGCGCGGCGCCTGCGTGATCATCGCCTCGAGCCCGACCTGCGAGTTTGGCCGCGTTCTGCACCACCTGACGCAGAGCGTCGAAAACCCTAACGATATGATCGTCTTCGTCGGCTGGATCCCGCCGGAAACGCTCGGCCGTCGCCTGCAGAACGGCGAGAAGCGCGTCCGCATTCTCGATCGCTGGTACGACCTCCGCTGCCAGGTGCGCACGCTCCACGGCCTCAGCGCCCACGCCGACGGCGACGAGTTGCTGCGCTTCCTCGCCCCGACGCTCAAACCTGAAACGACGGCATACGTCGTTCACGGCGAAGTCGATCAGGCGGAGGGATTCGCAGGCCGCTTGTTAGCCGCCGGTGTCGGTAGGGCGGTCGTGCCGGCGATCGAAACGTCGGTGGTTTTGTACGCCCCGCCTGCAAGCGCGCCGCAAGCCGATGCGGTTCAGAAAACCGACAACGACTAACCGCTAAGCGGGCTGCGTTTCCTTGAACGGACACGTGCTGCACAGAACTGGGTTGGTGGGTTGTTCGACATGGGCTTTCATCTGCGCCTGCGGCGCCGTCACCCCCGGCTCGCCGCTGCGCAACGTTCCGCGGCACACCTCGCAGATCAGCCCGTGATCCATGCAGTGGCTCGCCCGCTTGTCGAGCAAATCGAGGATCAGGTCATCGATGCCCAGCGTGGGCGAGACGTGATACCGGGTGCCGGGGTGGTGCGACGCCGCGTCGGCGGTCAATCGAGGGATGTCCTGCGTCCAGTGCTTGCCCGGCCCCAGAAAAAACGGGCACACAATCACCGTCGCCGCGCCCCGCTCTACGCATCGCGCAAATGCCGTTGATATGGAAGGCTCCGCCAGTTCCATGTGCGCCGGCTCCACGATCTCATACTTTTCGCGAAAGCGCCGGCCGAACAGCTCCGCCACCTCTTCGAGCATGCGGTTGCTCTGCTCGCGGCGCGAGCCGTGGTCGACGATGATGATCCCGGTGCGCATGAAACGTCTCTTTCAGATACCCGATTACTTTCGCTCGCCCAGCGTCACGTCGACGGCCATCTCCTTGCCGTCGCGGAGCAGCTTTATCTTTACCTTGTCACCCGGCTTCGCGTTGGTCAGAGCGGCCGATAGGTCCATCAGCGTCTCGAGCTTCTTGTCGCCGAAGCCAACGAGAACGTCGCCATCCTTCAATCCCGCCGTGGCTGCCGGCGTGCCGTCCGTCGTGCCCTGAATGCGCACGCCCTTGATCGCCGACTCGTCGCTCGCGTAGTCGGGCACCACGCCGAGGCTCGCCCGGCTGCCGCCTCCGCCCGTGCCAGGGCCGCTGCCCATGCCGACCGACATCGAATGTTTGTCGGCAGCGGTGACGTACTGCTCTTTGGGCATCGCAGCCATGCCCTCGATCACCTTGCGGCTCAACTCCACAATCTCCGCCATCCCGTTGAAATTGACCTTCGCGATCTTGTCGGTGGGGCGGTGGTAATCCTCATGGAGCCCCGTGAAGAAGAACAGCACGGGGATCTTCTTGAGCGCGAACGACATGTGGTCGCTCGGCCCAATGCCGCCCTTGCCGATGTCCTTAATCTGGATCGGCGAGCCGGCCTCGGCGTCAGCAAGGATCTTCTCCAGCGACGGGGCCGTGCCGCCGCCACCGACATACAGCATCTCCTTGCGCAGACGCCCGACCATGTCGATGTTCAGCATCGCCACTATCTTCTCCA
>JBBRIN010000686.1:0-2340 GCA_038221115.1 Tepidisphaerales bacterium | reverse complement strand
TGCTCTATCTGGCGGAAAAGACCGGCCGCTTCCTGCCAAAGAACCTTCGCGGGCGTCTCAAAACCCTGGAATGGCTGTTCTGGCAGATGGGCGGCTTGGGGCCCATGGCAGGCCAGAATCATCATTTCGCCGCCTATGCGCCCGAAAAGATCCCCTATGCGATCGAGCGCTATCAGAAGGAGACCAATCGGCTCTACGGTGTGCTCGACCGCCAGCTCCAAGACAAGGATTTCATCGCGGGCGATTATTCGATCGCCGATATGGCGTCCTATCCTTGGACCGTTTCCTACGAGCGTCAGGGACAGAACCTCGACGACTTCCCCGACCTGAAGCGCTGGTTCCACGCCATCAAGGATCGCCCCGCGACGATCGCGGCCTATCAGAAGGGAGAGGCGATCAACCGTCCGGCAGAGATGAGCGAGGCCGCCAAGAAGGTTCTGTTCGGGCAGACCGCGACCTCTCACCGGGCAGGCTGAACGCCAGCCATCACCTCGAAACCCTGCTTTTCATCAAGGACCAACATGAGTGACACCATCAAGCTCACCGCCTCCGACGGTGTGACGATCGGCGCCTACAAGGCCACCCCGGCCGGCAAGCCTCGGGGCGGCATCGTCGTGCTGCAGGAGATCTTCGGTGTGAACCCGCATATCCGCCGGGTCGCCGACGGCTTTGCGGCCGAAGGTTATCTCGCGATCGCACCGGCGCTGTTCGACCGGGTGCGGCCCGGCATCGAGATCGGCTATTCACCGGACGAGATCCAGGAGGGGATGAAGATCGTGCAGCAGGTCGACCAGAAGGCCGCCTTGGCGGACGTGCAGGCCGCGATCGCGGCAGCCTCCGAAGGCGGCAAGGTCGGCGTGGTCGGCTTCTGCTGGGGCGGCACGGTGGCCTTCGCGGCGTCCGCCGACCTCTCCGGGCTTTCGGCTGCGGTCGGCTATTATGGCGGGGGCATCGCCAATATGCTCGACAAGAAACCCAAGGTGCCGCTGCTCTTGCATTTCGGCGAACTCGATCAGCACATCTCGAAGGGCGACGTCGCAAAGATCAAGGCGGCGCTACCCGATGTGCCGGTCAACACCTACCACGCCGACCATGGTTTCAATTGCGATGCGCGCGGCAGCTACGACAGGCCGAGCGCCGAGGAGGCCATGCGGCGGACGCTGGAGTTTTTCCGCAAGCACGTCGGCTGAGCGATCCGGGCGGAGGGTCTGCCGGAACCCCGTGACTTCCGGGGTTCCGAGCAGGACCCGAGATGAGGTCCGCAGGCGCCCACCGAGGGCGAAAAATCAGGCTTGTGATAGGCCAAAAGCTCTTGAACGGGGCCGGGACGACCCCCAATTTCAAGACACGCGGGCCGCAACGGACGCGTAACTACAGTAGCTTACCGGCTTGCCGGAAGCACATGTCGCTTTAACGAGGATGTGTCATGCGCCAATATGATCTTTCCCCCCTTTATCGCTCCACAGTGGGCTTCGATCGCCTGTTTTCGCTGCTCGACCAGATGTCGGGCGTCGACGCGTCGGCCCAGTCCTATCCGCCCTACAATATCGAGCGCACCGGCGAGAATGCCTATCGCATCTCGGTCGCGGTCGCGGGGTTCTCGGACAAGGACCTGACCATCGAGACCCGTGAGAACACGCTTCTCATTCGGGGTTCCAGGAGCGCCGGCGAAAGCGAAGCGCCGAAGGCCGAGGTTCTCTACCAGGGTATCGCGGCGCGCGCCTTCGAGCGCCGGTTCCAGCTCGCCGACCACGTCCTGGTCACGGGTGCCGCGCTCGAGCACGGGCTGCTCCATGTCGATCTCGTCCGCGAGATCCCGGAAGCCCAGAAGCCTCGCCAGATCCCTATCGGCAGCCGCGGCCCCAAGGTCGTCGAGGCCAAGGTGGAATCCAGGCAGGCCGCATAATTCGCCGGACGTTCGACCAACCCTTCGAGGGCGCCTTTCGCGAGGCGCCCTTTTTTTCTGCTGGGTCACCGGGGCCGCCGGGTCAAGGTGAACCGCCCCGAGTTCTGGTCGGTCATGCAGATCGCGATGATGCGGGTTTTCGGTACCAGCTATCCTATCGCGTCAACTTGTGGCCCGTTCGCACGTAGACCAGCAGGGTGAAGACCCTCGACGCGCTCGCCGGGGTTTTCAGCGGCAGCGTGAAATGGAGCGTAACGAGCTTGTCGTTGCCCTCCTCACTCCAGTAGTCGATAGGCTCGTCGAACTCGCTTTCCTTGCCTCCAGCCTTGACGACCGTGAAAAACTTGAACTCGGCGAGCGACTCGACATTGGTTTTGGCGAGCGGGGCCAGCTGTTCTTTGGTCAGAACCTGCCCCGCCGGGCCCAATCCCTGG
>JBBRIN010000685.1:0-2349 GCA_038221115.1 Tepidisphaerales bacterium | reverse complement strand
ACCACAAGGCCCGCAATTGCCAGTCCCATGTGATCTCCTGTGACAAAAACGCTGGGGGCGACTCAGTGAGTTACTCGGCCCAGCGGAAGACTAGACCCCCTGAGGCGGGCAACGTTAGCGTTTTTTGCCCTCCCGCCGCGGAATGATGATACCAACAGAAGTGGACGAGCGCTCGCCCGATCCGATTCGCAAGA
This sequence comes from Tepidisphaerales bacterium, assembly GCA_038221115.1. Lineage (GTDB taxonomy): Bacteria > Planctomycetota > Phycisphaerae > Tepidisphaerales > Tepidisphaeraceae > JANXVV01. The sequence continues at coordinate 2,155 of JBBRIN010000685.1, read as the reverse complement.
CCTGCAAACGGTACAACGGAGCAGGAAACGCTCATTACTTGACGTTCTGCTGCTTCCCCCGTCGGCCGTTCCGCAGCCGCGACCGCACGCGCCTCTGGACGATCGACGCGATCGCGCTGGCCCGCGAGCGGCATCGCTTTGACCTGTGGGCGTCGCCATGTCGTCTCGTCGGCCGCGCCAAAGACATGGCCGCGCCCAGAGCGTTTCAACAGCTTGCGCGACTTGGGGGCGTGGCCATCCCACCCGCCGCGGCATCGGTGTGGCCTAGCTTGACAAAGAGGGTGATGATCGCATCGAGTACGACGCGCTCGGTGGCGAGCAGCTCGCGCATATCGCGGACGAGCTGTTCGGTTGGCACGCTTTCGCTTTCCTCGTACTTCTTCTGAAGGGCCGCGACCGCGATCTGTCGCTCAGAGGCGGCCTTCATCAGCGCGTTCATATCGGGGTCATGCATCAACTGCCTCCATCACATCTTCTGAACATGTTCCTCGTCGAGGATGTCCTGCACGGTCAGGAGCTTGATGATTCTACCCGCGCACCCGGTGGAGATGCCACCCGCCTCCAGCGGCGGGTTATGCCTCTGGCCGTTTCGCCGCGAATCTTTCCTCCGCGATTCGCAATGCCTGGGCGAAGAACTTCTTCGGGTCACCCCAGTCGTCCGATGCACCGCAATTAGCGTGTCCTTGGTCGTCGAAGACTCCCAAGAAATGCGAGTCTCCGGCAAGGGCCCCGCCATGTTGATCTCCGACGCGATGAAGTAGACGGGCTGCTGAGTGGCATTCTCAAAGACGGCGACGAGAAAGGCATACTGCACTTGCCCCGCCGACTTAATCTGGTCAAAGAGGACCACCGTGTGCCTGTCTCCCAATGGCGCCCCGGCGACCCGATTCATCGATTCGACGCAAGGCATGTAGTTCATGGGCCGCTCCTCAGAGGATGTTCCGCGCAGGGTTTGCGCCAGCCGTAGTGATGAAATCGCACCAGATGAGTTGCATGTTTTAAGTGGGCGTCGATGGCCATCCGATATGCAAGGTTGGACCATGTTCGACGCCGCGATCCTCTGGGCCTCAGATACGAATAAGAGCATTTCGCTAGTGAAGTAAACCAAAGTCGACTCACATCCCGGTGCAAAGCTTGACGATCTCCAGCGGCGATCCGGGGCGGTCCCCGGGCGTCAGGATCGACAGGTGATCCCCCGCCCGCAGCACCATCTGCGCGTTCGGCAGGAGCGTTGTACCGGCGCGCTCGATGGCGATCAGCAGGCACCCCGGCGGCAGGCCGGCCCGGGCGACCGGCTGATTCGCCACCGCCGACCCGAGTTGCACGCCGATGTATACGGTCCGCGGCTTGGCCCGCGCGGCGCCGTGGCCGGTGCGCTCCAGGTCGGCTTCCAGGAGGGCATCGTAGATCGGCTGATCGCGCAGGGCCTCGGCGACGAGATATGCCGCGAGCGCCGCGATGCAGATTGGGAACAGCAGCGCGTACCCATCGGTCATCTCGCTGATGAGCACGATGCCGGTGAGCGGCGCGCGCACCGAGCCGACGAAGAGCGCCGCCATGCCCAGCACCGCGAGCAATCCTCGTTGCTCCGCGTGCCCCGGTAGCGCCGACTCGACGGCCCTGGCGAAGATCGCGCCGGTGAGTGCCCCCAGCACCAGCATCGGCGCGAAGATGCCGCCGGGAGCCCCCGAGCCGTAGCTCACCGCGGTCAGAACGAATTTCACGATGAATAAAGCCGCCAGCGTCGTGAGGCTTGCGGCCATGGCCCCGCTCAGCAGACGATCCGCCAGCGCCGCCCCGCCCCCCAGCACGGCCGGCATCCGCCAGGCGATCGCGCCGGCCAGCAGCCCTATGACGCCCGGCTGCGCCCAGCGCGGCACGATCCGGAGGCGCTGGCCGAAGCGCTGCGCCGCCGACAGCGATTTGTTGAACAGAACCCCCGCGGCCCCGCCGAGCACCCCCACCGCAAGCGCCAAGGGCAGCGCCGCCAGCGGCATCGGCGACAGGCCGTGCGCGGCGAAGGAAGGTGTGTCGCCCGCGAGCCACTGGCAGACCACGGTGGCGCACACCGCCGCAACGAGCGCCCCCGCGGCGGTGCGCGAGGACAGTTCGCGGTGCAGCTCTTCGATCACGAAGAGCAGCCCCGCCAGAGGCG
>JBBRIN010000684.1:0-2357 GCA_038221115.1 Tepidisphaerales bacterium | reverse complement strand
GTTCGACCGCGGCGAAATCGATGGCGATGGCAAGCCGCGCTATCAGGGCTTCGAGGGTTTCGGTGCTGGTGGCGGCACGCCGCACTACGAACATTTCGATTTCGGCGGAGGCGGGTCACCTTTCACGCGCGGCTTTCGCTCGTCGGGCCCCAGCGCCGGCGTCGACCCAGGCGATTTTTTCGCCGACCTCTTGCACAGTGCGGCTCGCGGTTCGCGCCAAACCGCATCTCGGGGAGAGGACGTCACCGCGTCCGTAACGGTTCCGCTCGAAGAGGCGGTGTCGGGTGGAACCGCGCGCGTCACGCTACCGACCGGGAGAACACTCGAGATCAAGGTCCCGGCAGGCATCGAAGACGGAAAGGCCATAAGGCTGAAGGGGCAGGGCCACCCGGGGCAGAACGGAGGCGCGCACGGCGACGCCATCGTCACGGTCCATATCGCGCCCCACAGGCTTTTCCAGGTCGAGGGTCGGGACCTCCGCCTGGACCTGCCGGTTTCGCTCTACGAAGCGGTCCTCGGCGGGAAGATCCCGGTTCCGACGATCGACGGAACCGTCGAGATCACCCTTCCACCGGGCGCCAATCGAGGGCGTACCTTGCGGCTGCGTGGCAAGGGACTGCCAGGAGCCCAAGGCTCCGGCGATCTGCTGGTCACGCCGAAGGTTGTGCTTCCGGACCGGGTCGATCCCGAGCTGGATGAAATGATGCAACGGTGGCGGGACGAGAAGCCTTACGATCCGCGCCCTTCGAGAACCTGAATTCTTCGACACCTTGGTGCACCGCGCACCGTAACTATTCCGGCACCCCCAAAACGTTTCAAAACGCGGAGGCATTGTCCCTCGCCTGAGCCCGCACGCTTTGGTAGAGGGCGGCGCCATTTCGATCGAGCCAACCCGAGTCGCGGCTGGTCGTAAGAGCATATCCAACCGGTTCGTCGACCCAATAGGCTACGCTCGCCAGCCCGGCGCCATTATCGTAAACGGTGAAGGTATCGGACTGGTGCGTGTTGATTCGTGCCACATAAAGGCCGAGGCGCTCGACGCCATTTCCATAGATCAGAAAGGCCGCGGGCCCAAGTTCGCCCGGCAGAACCCGGCCGCCCAGCAGGTTCCAGCCCTGCGGGCCCAGATCGGGAATCCGGATCGGCATCGACAGTCGATGCTGTATCCATTTCAGCAGGTGAGCCTGGTCTGAGGCCGGCACCTCGACCGGGCGGTTGAGGTCGGTGGCGTAGGTTTGATGTGCTTCGTATGCACGCAACGCTAGGGCGCGATTTCCCGTCGGAAGGGCGGATTCGATCGGGTGCCTGCCGGCGAACATGCTAGGACCGAAGCCAAGGCCTGCGGCACCGTAGCTGCAGACCAAGCCGGTCAGAAAGGCACCGGCCGCAACTGCGAGGATGCCGGGAATTGCGGGACTTCGATGGACTTCGGCGAGGGGTTCGCTATGAGCCCGTTCCGCTTCCGGTTTCGTGCCGGCGCACGACTCAGGCCGGGATTCCCGATTGAGGCTCGTCGGCATCAGCCTGACCGGGACGGGCTCCGACCTGGCCAAGCTGAACGTCGCGGTCAAGGCCTCGTTCTGCCGCTTCCAACTTTCGACTCTCGCTCGCATCTCCGGATCCCCCGCGAGGGCTTGAACGAAACTCGCTCGACGCCCGAGATCCATCTGTCCATCCACGAAGGAATGCAGATCTGCGTCGTCGAAGGGCCGCGATCGGTGGCTCACGAGCGATCTCCGAGCCTATTTGACAAGGCGCAGATGATGCGCCGCACGAGTCTTGCCTACCGGAGCAGAGCGCCGGCTTTGGTTGGGGCCGACCGAGCGGTCGGCCCGTGCAAGACGGTTGCGGGCCTGGCCGAGTCGCGCCATCACCGCAGCTAACGGCACGTGCAGCGTGTCCGCGATTTGCGCGTAGTTCATCCCGACCAGGGCGGCGAGCAAGAGCACCTCACGCTCATCGAGCGGCAAGAGGTCCAATCTTGCAATGTCCTTCGGGAGGAGAGGCAGTGTCGATCCGGTTGCTCCGCGACCGCCACTCGCGGCGACGCCCAGGGCACCTGAGTCATGCGCCGACATGATCGAAGGCTCGCGCAGGCGATGAACCCTCATGAGCGCAGCAAAGCACCAAGAGGTCAGATTGGAGCCTCGAGCGACACGTTCGGCCCGCATCGCCATAACGACCGTTTCCTGCACGAGATCGTCGGCGACCTGCGGGGAATGTTCGCGCACCAAGGCTCGCGCGAAGCGCCGCAAATGGGGGATGAGCCGGCCGATGTCATCTCCAAAGCTCGGCATGGGACGATGTTCCGCTCCGCTCACGATGGTTACCGATCTTTTCACCATATTAGGGCATTG
>JBBRIN010000683.1:0-2379 GCA_038221115.1 Tepidisphaerales bacterium | reverse complement strand
GGGATCGCCGTCGGTGGTGGCCGGTGACCTGGCCAAGAGCAAGTTGATCGAGGCGATCGGGTACAAGACTGAAGACTTGCAGATGCCCCCGAAGGAGCAACTGCCGGCGAGCGTCGTGGCGGACTTTGAAGCGTGGGTGAAGATGGGGGCGCCCGATCCGCGGACGAGCGCCAAGGGCGTAGCGCCGGTTTCGGCGTCGGCGGCGGATATTGAGTTGGCGAAGAAGGAGTGGTGGTCGTTTGTTGCGCCGAAGAAGGTGGAGCCGCCGGCCGTAAAGAATGCGGCGTGGGCGAAGACGCCGGTCGATGCGTTCATCCTGGCAAAGCTGGAAGAGAAGGGGTTGTCGCCGTCAGCACAAGTCGACCGGCGGACGCTGATTCGCCGGCTGACGTTTGATCTGCTGGGTCTGCCGCCGAGCGCGCGGGAGGTGGCGGATTTTGAGGGGGATTCGTCGGCGGGGGCTTATGGGAAGGTGGTGGATCGGCTGCTGGCGTCGCCACATTACGGCGAGCGATGGGGGCGGTACTGGCTGGATGTGGCGCGATACGCCGACACGAAGGGGTATGTCTTCGAGGAAGAGCGACGGTATCCATACGCATACGCGTTTCGCGATTGGGTGATTGCAGCATTTAATAGCGACCTGCCATATGACCGGTTCATCATCGACCAATTGGCGGCGGACCGGCTTGGGGGCGGCAGTGATAAAAGCGCGCTGGCGGCGATGGGATTTCTGACCGTTGGACGGCGATTTCTCAACGCGCAGGCGGACATCATCGACGACCGGCTCGATGTGGTGGGGCGCGGGCTGATGGCACTGAGCATCGGATGCGCGCGCTGTCACGATCACAAGTTCGACCCGATCCCGACGAAGGACTACTACTCGCTCTACGGGGTGTTCGCGAGCTCGACGGAGCCGGCGGACCTGCCTGAAGTGACGAAGAATGAAAAGTCGCCGGATACGGAAGACTTTGAGACGAAACTGAAGGACCTGCAGGCGGAGTTGGAGGCCTTTAGACAGACGCGGTTTGAGCTGCTCAAGGCTGAGATTCGGACGGCGCCCGTGATCGCCGATTACCTCGTGGCGGCGCACGCGACGGCCGGCACGGTGGAGTCTCAGGCGCAGGAAAAGGGGAAGCTCAGCCGGCGGGTTCTGGAGCGATGGAAGGCGTACCTGGCGCTGGTGGGGAAGGAGCCCAAGTCAGTGTTCGCGGGGTGGGCGTTGTTGGAGAAGCTGCCGGAAGATGCGATCACAACGCATGTAGAGGAGGCGGCAGTGGCGTCGGCCAATCCGCTGGTGGCGACTGCCCTGCGCGAACAGTGGCCCGAGACCCTGCGCGAAGTGGCGGAGTGTTACGGAACGCTGCTGGCGAAATACGCGAAGCCCGAAGCGATGACGGACGCGCACGAGGAGCAGCTTCGGCAGGTGCTCTACGCGGAGGCGGGGCCGACGGGGATCAAGTTCGAGGAAATCGACAAGATGCTGGCGGTACGGGACAAGGGAAAGCTGGCAGAATTGAAGAAAAAGCCGGAGGTACTGAAGGCGACGCACCCGGGGAGCCCGGCACGGGCGATGGTGCTGGTGGATTTGCCGCAGCCGGTGCAGGCGCAGGTGTTCAAGAGGGGCAACCCGGCGAGTCCGGGCGATGCCGTGCCGCGGGCGTTTCTGGAGGTGTTGTCACCGTCGCCGCGCGAGCCATTCAAGGAAGGTAGCGGGCGGTTGGAGCTGGCGAAGGCCATTGCCAGCAAAGACAACCCGCTGACTGCGCGGGTGATGGTGAATCGCGTGTGGCTGCATCATTTCGGGCAGGGGCTCGTGCGCACGCCGAGTGATTTTGGAAGGCGGGGCGAGCAGCCGACGCACCCGGAGTTGCTGGATTATCTGGCGGTGCGGTTTATGGAGGAAGGGTGGTCGGTCAAGAAGCTGCACAAGTGGATCGTCATGTCGGCGGCGTACCAGCAGGCGAGCAACGACGACCATGCCAAGCGGCTGGCGGACCCGGACAATCGGCTGTGGTGGAAGCAGAACCGGCAACGTTTGGACTTTGAGGCGATGCGAGACGCGGTGCTGGCTTCAACCGGCGAATTGGACCGTTCGCTTTATGGGAGGGCGGTGGACCTGTCGGCGAATCCCTCGCCAAAGCGTCGCACGGTTTATGGGTTTATTGACCGGCAGAACCTGCCGAGCATGTTCCGGGCGTTTGATTTTGCGAGCCCTGACAGCCATAGCCCACAACGGTATTTTACGACGGTGCCGCAGCAGGCGCTGTTCATGATGAACAGTCCGTTCGTGATTGGATCGGCCAAGGCGCTTGCGAAGCGGCCGGATGTCGTGGCCGAGGCATCGCCGGAGAAGCGGGTCGAGAAGCTGTATCGGCTGTT
>JBBRIN010000682.1:0-2391 GCA_038221115.1 Tepidisphaerales bacterium | reverse complement strand
TCGTCGGGCATCGTGGACCAGAGGAAGTAGGAGAGACGGGAGGCCAGCTCGTAGGCGGAGAGCTTGGCGGATGTTTCTGAAGGGGGAGTGGACTTGGGTTCGGTGAGGTAGAGGAAGGCGGGGGAGCAGAGGGCGACCTTCAGGGTGTCTTTGAGGGCTTCGAGAGGGGGCTTGTGGTCCTTTACGCGCATTTCGTAGACGGCCATGAGGCGCTGCACCTCGTCGGGGCGTGCGGGGCGGCGATAGGCGCGATTGGCGAAGTTGGCGAGGATCTCGCGGGCGCGGGAGGGGTAGAAGGGATTGTTGCCGAGGATGAGCTGTTGTCTGGTTGGAGTCTGTGTGTCGTAGAGGGGGCCGCGGTTTTGGATTTCGTGGATGCGGATCTGGGGCATCTTGCCGTAGGTGAGGACGGTGGAGCGGGCCTGGACGATGCCGCGGGTATTGCGGGCGCTTTCGGGGAGGAGGTCGCGATACTTACCGATGATCCGCAACCAGGACTTGCGGGCGTCGATCATGCCGTTGGGAAAGATGAAGCGGGGGGTGTAGCCGGCGTCGAGCCAGACCTTGAAGGTTTTCCATTCGGGGACGTTGTCGGCGATGGTGACCTGGGGGGCGAGCTCGGGCTCGACGGGCTGGGAAAGATGGAGGACGCCGATCTTCTCGTCGCCGGGGACGATTCCGAGGCGGAAGGGTTCGGACGGGTCCATGCCGAACATGGCGGGGTCGTAGGGGTGATGGCGGTTGAGCGCCTCGGCCTTGACCTTGATCTCGTAATAGCCGTCGGCGGGGACGCCGGCGGAGAAGGCGCGGATGGGGCCGTAGGCGCCCTCGGGCTTTTCGGAGCCGCGGGCTTCGTAGAGGTTCATGTAGCGGAAGTCGAAGACCCTGCCGTGAGAGTATTGGAGCTCGGGCTGCTGTTGGAAATTGTCGTGGAAAGTCCAGGTTTGTTCTTTGGGCCGCTGGGCGTTGAAGGCCTTGTCGACGATGCGGTCGGCGGCCTGGAGATACTGCTCGAGTAGATAACCGGAGGTTTTGAGGGTGTCGCCGACGTTGTCCATGTGCTCGACGATCTGGTCGCGGGGGAAAGCCTGGGTGGGATCGAACATGGAGAGGTTCATTGCGAAAAGATCGCTGATGGTGTTGAGGTACTCGCGGCGATTGAGGCGGCGGAGGACGGTGTGCGCGGCGGTGTTGTTGAAGCGGGTGCGGGAATCGGCGACGGCGCGGGTGAGGGAGGCGATGACCTTGTGGACGTCGGCCTGGGGAGGCTGCTTGGCCTTTTTCGGGGGCATTTCGCCGAGGTTGAGTTGGTCGACCATGTCCTGGAGCTCGTTCATCGCGTCGGCGCTGGCGGGGGGAAGGGTGAGTTGGTCGAAGCGACGATCGCCCTTTTGTTTTTTGGGGCCGTGGCACTCGATGCAGTAGGTATCGAGAAAGGGTTTGACGGAGGCGTCGACGTGGGCGCTGACGGGGGCGCTGGGAATGGTGGCGGCCGGCGCGGCGGGGCGCGTGGCGGGGGGGGCGCCGGACAAGAGCCGGGTGGAGGCGGCGAGCGCGGCTACGACGATGAGCGCGGCGGCGACGAGCGTCGGAGCGGAGGACCTGGGGAGGTTTGACTTCATGTCAGGCGGCGTCCAAGCCGGTGAGCGTGCCGGTGCTGAGACCGAAGCGGTTGGTCTCGACACCGAAGCGCTGGAGCATGGAGAGGTAGAGGTTGCAGAGCTGGGCGCGGCCGCGACCGGTTTGGGGGTAGGCTTTGTGCTCGCCGTGCTTGAAACGGCCGCCGGCGAGGATAACGGGGAGGTTGTTGTTGGTGTGGGCGTTGGCGTTGCCCATCGCCGCTCCTTGCAGGACCATCGTGCGGTCGAGCAGGCTCTCGCCGTCTTCCTTCGTCTCGGCCAGCAGCGTCAGGAAATCGCGGAAGGCTCGTAGCTGGTTCTCTTCCATCCGCCGCAGCGCCGCGACCGTCACCTCGCGGTTGCCGTGGTGCGTCAGGCTGTGGTGCGAGTCGGAGCCGGGGATCTTGTGCGTCGCGTGCTGGTCCTGGGCCATGATCGCGACCGTGCGCGTCGAGTCGGTCTGCAAGGCCAGATGCACCATCGCGTACATCAGCTTGCTCTTGCTCGGCGTGTCGTTGTAGTCGGCGATGTCCTTCGGCTCGGGGACGGCCACCTTCGGCTTGGGCTTCTTCTCCCACTCCTGCGCCCGCTGCATCTGCACCTCCAGTTCACGGACGGAGGTGAAGTACTGGTCGAGGCGCTGGCGGTCCTCGGGGCCGACGCGCCGATCCAGGCTGCGAGCGTGGTCGGCCACGGCGTCGAGGATGCTGCGGCCTTCCTCCAGTTGCTTCATGCGCAGGGCGACCTCGGCGGCGTTGCCCTGGAGGAAGAG
>JBBRIN010000681.1:0-2392 GCA_038221115.1 Tepidisphaerales bacterium | reverse complement strand
GACGGCGGGGTCGTCGCCGGGGATTTGGCGGGACAGGGTTTGCAGGCCGGTGCGTTCGCCGAAGACGAGGGCGCGGTTGTCCTCGAAGGCGGCGAGGAGGGTGTCGACGGCGTCGAAGTCGCCGTCGCGGCTGAGGAGCATCAGGCCGCCTGCCAACTGGCTGTCCGGCTGGTCGCGCGAGCGGAAGAGGCGCAGGAGCTTGTCGCGGCAGGCGGGGGTGATGTGGCCGTCCGCGACCAGGTGATCGATTCGGCGTGTGAGCAGATTCGTTTCACGATCCCGCATCGGAGAGTCGTCGTTCATCGCCAGATGGAACACGATGGGCATCGCCCCCCTACCGGCATTATCACCGTCCGCATCGCGCGCGAGCGGGACGAAGCCGGACTGGCCGGGGACGACGGGGATCGGCGTGAGAGACGAGTGGACGATGCAGTCGCCGATGGCGTGGCCGGTGCCGGTGTGAAAGGCGGGGTCGATGCCCAGGGAGACTTTGTTGCGTGCGGCCAGCTTGATGGCGTCGTCGCCGATCAACTGATGGAGCAGCAGCAGGCGGTCGCCGTCGCGCTTGACGTCGAGAACGTATCCGAGGTTGTCGCGGGCGCGGGCGGAATGATCGACCGGGACGGGGACGTCGATGCCGGCGTCGCGCATGCGGCGGAAGTTGTCCGCCCAGGTGTCGAGCCGGCGACGGTCCACGTTTAACTCGAAGCGGCCGAGCGGATGGACGTAGCGGCCGGTGCGGATGGCGTCGGCCCAGAAGTAGGCGGCGGGCTGGCCGTTCACTTCTTTGGGGAGCGGTTCGTCGGCTGGCGCGAGATCGGCGGCGGCGTGGAGATAATAGACGAGGGGAGGGTTTCTGTCGGCCGGTGGGGATTCCGGGGGCGACAACGGTGAGGGGGTGGGGGTCATCATGGTTTGATTGGAGTGCATTGCGTGTCAAATGCGGTAAGCGGCAAGGCTTATGGGGTTTAAGCGGGCCCGATCGCGTTATCGCTCGTGCGCCGAGGTCAGATTTAGGAAAGATTGGGTGGACGAATGAAGACAAATCGGGCATCGTAACGGGCACGGCACCGAATGCGGGGCCGGCAAGTCGCAGTGGGTGCGTCGAAGTCGTTTTGCCATTGGGTAACCAACCTATGCGGTGTTTGATTGAAGCGCTGGAAGCGCGCGAACTGTTGAGCAGCGCGACGCCGTCGTTGACGTTGAGCACGACGCAGATGGTGTTCAGCTATTCGCAGGGGCAGACGAGCGGCGTACAGTATCTGACGCTGACGAACACGGGGCGGGTGGCGATCACGATGGGGTCGATCACGTTGAGTGGAGGGGATCTGCATCGGTTTACGCTGACGACGAAATACGTGCCCAAGACGCTGGTGCCGGGGGCAGCGGCGGGGGTGCGGGTGTATTTCACGCCGTTCGATTTGAAGGTGGCGGGGACGACGTTGTCGGTGGCGAGCAGCGCGTCGAAGAAGCCGTACACGGTGGCGTTGCGGGGCATTGGGACGAAGGGGTTTTACGAGCCCTCGGAACCGTCGTTGCAGTGGATCTTTGACGCGTATCAGATCCCGGTTCGCACGGGGGACCTTGACCCGACGACGGGGACCATCGAACCCGGTGGTACGAGCGACGAAGTGGCGATGCAACTGCTTCAGCCGGCGGGCGCAGGGGCGGTGCGGACGCGCCTGCTGGCAGTGTTCAGCTACAAGACGTCGCCGGTGGTGAATGTCGGGTGGTACGAGGGGGGGAACGGGACGCTGCACCAGCAATTCGCGGTGTCGGCGGGAAGCGATCAATCGACGGCGCCGGGTTATACGGGGTCGATGAAGTTTTACCCGACGACGCCGTTCGGCTTGTACGGCAGCTTCCCCGGTCAGCCGCACGGGCCGGTGGATAGCCAGGATTCACTGAACACCTGGGACATCCCGGAGCAGGATGCGGATCATGGGCACAAGGTGCGGTTCTATCCTTACAAGGACACGAAGGGGCACGCGATCGCAGATACGTACATCGTGGCGATGGAGGAGTCGTTTAACGATGACTTCCAGGATGTGGTGTTCATCGTGTCGAACGTGAAGCCGGCGACGGTGGGGGCGGCGACGCCGTTTGCGGTTGCGAAGGCGTCGCCGTTTGCGGTGACGCGAAAGAGTGATGCTGGTTTGTTTGGGGATGGGGCGAACGTTTTGGGGTAAGGGTCCCGTTTAGCCGGCGAGCTTGCTCGCCGTGTCTAATGGCTTGAGGTGGTGAGCACTCTGACGCGGCTCGCAAGAAACTATGTAGCCGAGCCCCCTTCAGAGACGTTGCCGGGGAATAAAATCTCCGGTGTGACGAGCTGGCCCGAAGGCCGCTCAAACGTTTCTCTTTCAGGAGGTCTCGGCGATGAAAATACTAGCAC
>JBBRIN010000680.1:0-2409 GCA_038221115.1 Tepidisphaerales bacterium | reverse complement strand
AACAGCGGCAACGACAAGCCGATCTATGGCGGGCGGCAAGCGACTTGCTCGCCGAGATCGCCGCGCGCGCGAAAGTTACAGCGCCCCTGACGGTTGACGTGGAACGCGCTCTGATCGCCGCTGTCGACCTCGCCGGCGAGCTTGACGGAGCCACATTGGCGGAGCGAACGCCGGCATTAATTGCCCCCGGTGCGTCTGAAACGTTGCGACGCGCCGCCGCCGCCGCCATCGCCCTGCGTCAACGCCTTGATAAGCTGGCGCCGCAGTACGCTCTCGATGCCATTGTTGATACCAAGGCGCTGCGGCGACACGCTGCCGCGCTACGCGGTGCCCCATTGGTGCCGTGGGTGAGTCCCGCGTGGTGGCGCGCCCGGGCCGCCTACAAGTCGCTGTGCCGGACACCCTCCCAGAGCGGACGCGCCGCCAGTGCCGCGGCCCTCGATGAAATCGCATCCTTTTCCGACGAATTAGCCGCCTTTTCCGCGGATAGCCAGACGATTCATTGCGCGGGCAATGCCTTTCAGGGCCTTTCCTTTGACTTCACCCGACCTCTTCGAGTGGCCGAGTGGGCGGATCGCGTGCGCACCGCCCTTCGAGCATTTGATGACCCCCATACGAACCTGAAGCGGCTTCTGTTGAAGGATGCGCCAGATGACGTTGAGGCCCTGTCCCAGCTCGGCAGGAAGCCGCATTTTGCCAACCTGAAGCAGTCGCTGGGCGGAGACGCTGCCAAGGATCAAACGGTCGCGACCCGCGCAGAGCTCGCGCGGACGCGCGCGGAGCATGCCCGCGCCGCAAGTCTTGCCGTGGAGCGACTCAGACTTCGTCCGGACTGGAAGCTGACCAATACTGCTCGACTCGCTGCGGACCTGGAAAGGATGCGCGTGTTACGCGACGCGCTGGATCACTCCAAAATCGCCGCGAACGCCTTGGGTGGCAAATTTAACGGCTTCTTGACCGCAACGCTTGAACTCGATGCCAGCGTCAAGCACGCACGCGCCGTCAGTGCAGCGTCTCTGCCGGCTCAGCTCTGGGACTGGTTGCTCCAATCTCAGGCGCGCCAGCGTATCGCGGCGCTGCGAGAATTGGCCGGCGAAGCAGGAACCGCGGTAGCGGCGGTCGAAGCTGCGGTGCATGAGCTTGAACGTGTCACGCCGGTTGATTTCAAAACCTGGCTCGGTGTACTTTCGCCGTTGGATGTCAGCGCCACCGAGCTGCGCGACCACGCCCAGCGCTGTGCGGATGACCCCGAGGGGCTTCATGCACTGGTGGATCACGCCCGGCTCCTCCACGAGGCGCATCAGGAACGCCTTACACCGCTGTTGGACCTCTTGGAATCGCGACGTATGCCATTTGAGGGACTTGGCAACGCGGCGCGCCGGGTCATCTACCAGTCGATCGCCCGGGCGGTGATTGGCCTGCAACCGATGTTGGCAAACTTCACCGGCGACCGCTTTGAGGCATATCGCAAGGAATTTCGCGAACTCGATCAGAAGCTAAAGCGGCTGCACCAGGCAAACATCGCCAACGAGCTGGCCACGCGCTGGATCGAACCCGGATCGGACCTGGGGCCGAAGAAGCAATGGAGAGGCCGCGCTCTGGTGGAACATGAGGTGACCAAGCAGATTCGCCACATCGCGACTCGTGATCTTCTCGACCGCGCGGGCCAGGCCGTCCAGCAGCTCATGCCGTGCTTCATGATGAGCCCATTGTCCATCGCACAATTTCTCAAACCCGGCAGCCTCAAGTTCGACCTTGTCGTGATGGACGAAGCATCGCAGCTGCGCCCCCAGGATACCGTCGGTGCTATCGCCCGCGGCGCTCAGGTCGTCATTGTTGGTGACCCCAAGCAGCTTCCGCCAACGAACTTCTTCATGGGCCCCGATGCTGTCGCGCAAGACGCCGACGATGCAACCGCCGTGGACGAGACGTCCGTTCTCGATCTGGCCGGCGCTATGCTCAGGCCCCGGCGACGCCTGAAATGGCACTATCGCTCCCGCCATCCTTCGCTCATCGCGTTTTCCAATCGCGAGTTCTATGCCGACGATCCGCTGATCATCTTCCCGTCTCCTTACCACGATCGGCCCGATTACGGGGTCAAGTACGTCCACGTTTCCGAAGGCCGGTACCGTAGTAGCGTAAACGTACCGGAGGCCCAGCGGGTTGCAGCGGCGGTTGTGGACTACGTCACAAAGCATCCCGAGCGAAACCTGGGGGTCGTCACCCTCAACCAATCGCAGGCGGAGTTGCTGGCGATGGCGATCGACAGGCTCGCGGCCGAGCAGGAGGACTTCGAGGCATGGCGGCGCAGATGGGAGGGATCGCTCGAGCGATTCTTCGTCAAGAACCTGGAAAACGTTCAGGGGGATGAGCGCGACGTCATCTTTATCTCAACCGTGTACGGCCGTG
>JBBRIN010000679.1:0-2416 GCA_038221115.1 Tepidisphaerales bacterium | reverse complement strand
ATCGCCCGCCGGCTTACCAGCAAACCGGCCTGAAGCATCTCTTCAAACCGCGGCTTGAACTGCTCCGGCGTGAAATCTGCAAGAAATCCAAGCCGCCCGAAGTTGATCCCCATCACCGGAATCGGCCGCCCGTTCAGCTTCCGCGCCACCGCTAGAAGCGTCCCATCCCCACCCAGAACCAAAATCGCATCTGCCTGCAACTTCGACCAGTCCCCCTGCGCATCGCGGCCCTCTTCGATGCCCGCAATTTCAACCCGCGCCTTCAGCCAGGGAACCAGGTCCTCAAGCGCCGGGCGGACGAGCGGTTTGCCGGTGTTGGCAACGATGAACAAACGCATGGCTGGGATGGATGCTTAACTGTGAGGGGAGGCGGATCGCCGCCCCATAAAAAAGGTCGGGCGGAAGACGACCGGGGGGCCGACGGCACAAGGCCGGTACTGCTTAGGGCTGCTTCCTTTCGGACCTGACCCGGTTCACAGCCGACCCTTGCATCGGTCCCGGCCGTCATCCGCGACGACCTTGTCTTCCGGCCTTGTAACCGATTCACTTGGCCTTGGGAAGAAGGCACCCCTCGCAGCTAATGCCTCTCCCCGAAATTCACGATGCCCCGATACGGATTATGCTCCGAATCAACATTCTTGATGACGATTCGATCCAGCACCGGCGGCGCGGCCGGACGCCCCTGCTTCGGATCCGCCAGCGGCGTCTTGGCCAGCGCCTCCACCGTCTCCATGCCCGCGGTCACCTTGCCAAAAGCCGTATACGCCCGGTCGTATTGCTGCGTGTTCTTATAATCGAGGCAGATGAAGAACTGGCTTCCCCCCGAGTTGGCAAACTCCGGCCGCGGGCCAACCCCCGTGTTCGCATCTTCCAGCGAGTCGCGCATGCGCGACATCGACAGCGTGCCCGCCTCGTGCTTGCGCATATTAAACTCCGCGTCCAGCGAATATCCCGGCCCACCGGTGCCGTCATTCTTCGGGTCGCCCGTCTGAATCGTGAAGCCCGGAACGATCGTGTGAAACTGAAGGCCATCGTAAAAACCTTCCGCCGCCAGCTTCAAAAAGTTGTCGATCGTCACCGGCGCCGCATCGTAATAAAACGCGATCGTCATCGTGCCCGCAGCGGTCGTCGCCTCGGCATACTGCAGCGGCTGGATTCGCGTGACCAGCGCTCCGCTGGGCGCGCCCACCCGGTGATCCTGCCGCACCCCGATCACCAGCGGAGTTCCAATGAATTTTCCCGGCTTCGCCTCACCCTCCTGCGGCGTGGGAACCGCAAACAGCAGATACGTGCCCGGCGTCGCCAACGACGGATAGACCGTCTTCAGATCCAACGACTTCCCGTCCTGCATGCTGACCGACCCCGTCGGTGCGATCGTGCTGCCCGTAAAATCAGCCAAAACCAGCGACACCGCGCCCGCGGCCTTGGCGCTGACGATCATCGGCCGATCAGGCGGCACCCACTGGCGCTCGGGAACCAGAACCGACCACAGCATCAAAAGCGGCAAGGCCTGCATCTGCATGAACGCATTCTCCGAAAAAAGAGCCCACTCCGGCTCGCGCTGCATCGTCGTTCAAAACCCTTCGGTCACCCCGGGCCCGCTGTCGATACTAAGCCCAAATGCCCGCGCTGCCTACAATCCGAAGGAAAGCCGCGCCACCACGCCATGAAGAGCACCGAAGCCCATCTCTATCTCAACGACAAGCCCGTCGGCGCCATCGCCGCCAGCCACGCAGACAACTCGTGGACGTTCGGCGAATTCACGCCCTCCGATTCCTTCACCGAGTTTGCGCCCCTGTTCGGCCAGTGGTCCCTCCTCGTGCACGCCGATGACGACGACGCGCCCCTGAGCACGGCCGCGGCCGAAGAACTCCGTTCCACCGAACAGGCATTGCATCGGATCAACGCCCGTATCTTCATCCCCGCCACCGGCGAATGGCGCGAGCTCGCCGCCGTCAACATCGACGGGTCGATGATCGAGTGGAAGGAAGTTTGATTTTCCGGTCTCATTGATTTTCAGAAGTCCGATGCTTCTCCGCGGTCGAAAGGTCATGCGCGTGGTGCCGGGGATTCAGCGGGACTCCCCGAAACTCGCCCCGGCAGCGGTAGCACACGGTCACCTTCGGAACAAACGCATACACAACAGCATCCACCACCGCCGCGCCAACCAGGATCCAAGCCCCGATGTAAAATCGGTGCGGGTTCGCCGCGAGAACCAGAAACGCCACCCCCGCGCCGCCGACGATCGCCAACCCAAGCTTTTGCGGAAAATCCTTGCGAACGAACAAGTCCGCGCAACCGCATGTCGGACACGCCTCGAGGGGATGTGCATTGCCGGCGTCCATAGCCCCTAAAACGGCAGCCCCGTATCGCGAACCAGCGGCAACGCGACCATCTCCCCGATAAAGATCAGCAC
>JBBRIN010000678.1:0-2420 GCA_038221115.1 Tepidisphaerales bacterium | reverse complement strand
GCAGGTTGATGCCATATTTCATAGCGTGTGTTTCCTTCCTCCGGTCTTTCCCGGATGTCAATGCCACCGGAAGCGCCCCGCAAGCGGGGCCGCTAAACGGGGCGAGCGACGAACCTACACCGACCCCGCTGCCTTTGCCTTTTTCTCGCTCCAGACTGCCAACAGGATGCCCAGTTCATACAGCAGGATCAAGGGGATGAGCAGGGCGATCATTCCCGTGGCGACGTCCGGCACGATGAACGCCGCGACGATCGACATGGAGAAGTACACGACGCGCCGCCACTTCTTCAGCGTCGCGATGTCCATGATCCCGATCTTGTTCAGCGCCAGCACGACCAGCGGCGTCTGAAACGCCAGCCCGAAGCTCAGCAGCATCCCGATCACCATGTCGATGTACGTCGACAAGGTAATGATGGGGGTGGTCAGGCTTGCCGAGCCAAAGTTGATGACGCGAATCGAGCCGGTCTCGCCATTGCTGCCGCCGGTGCCGAGGTTGATCTTGATCTGCCCGTGCTTCGAGTCGAACCAGATCGATCCCGGCGGCGAATCCTTCGGGTCGTCGGCCAGCATCGGAATCTGCACCGGTTGGGTCGCCGCCGTTACCGGATAGTCCACCCTCACGACCATCGGGTCGGCGATGTGAAAGATCAGGAAGAACTCCAGCATGAGCGGCAGCACGTAGAAATACAAAAACAGCATGCCGCTGATGAGCAGCGTGATGCTCAGCGGAAGGTACTTGGTGACGTATTTCCGCTCGTGCGGATACAGTCCGGCGGCGACGAACTGCCAGAGTTGGTAGAGCAGCCAGGGCGACGCGGTGGCGAACCCGAGGATCAGGCTCACCCGGATGTAAACCATGAACGGCTCGGCGATGTCGGTGAAATAAATCGTCTGCGGCAGGTGGTTGCGATCCAGGGCGATCTGAAGCGGGCGGCAGAAGATCTCCACCGCCTTCTTCCCCATGATCATCCAGAAGACGAACGCGATGAAGAACCCGCCGACGCCTAGAAACAGCCTGTGGCGCAGGTCTTCCAGGTGCTCGCCGATCGACATGCGAAAGTCTTCGGGATTGAAGCTGCGCTTGCGTTGGGGTTCAACGGGAGGCGTGTCTTTGGAGGGAGGCGTCGGGTCGGCTGAACTCATGCGCGGCGTATTGTAGGGCCGTCGCGCGGCAGGGGAAGGGGCGCGAATGCGCCCAGCATCCCGGCATGTTTATGGTCGCGAATTCCCCCCCACCCCGTCAGCAAACCGTTTTACGCCGCCATCGGAATCGGATCGAACTCCAGCGCGATGCGGTACCCGAAGTGTCCCTGATCGCAGCGAATCACGCGGCCGAAGGCGTCCCATCCGCGGTTCACGCCCTGCGGAGGAAAGAACACCGTGACGCGCTCGCCGGCGTTGAGAGGTTGATCGCTAATCGCCGCCATGCCACCCAGCGACAGGTCGCGCAGCGCGAGGCTGACATGCGGGCTTTGCCGCGCGGGGATCGAATGATCCATGCGTTTGCCTTCCAGCCGGCCGTGTGTTTCCTTTCGCACGAACATGCGCCGCTCCCGCGGGTCCATCTTGAAGGTGTCCTTGAAAGGCGCGGGCATTTTCAGTAGAGCAACCATGCGGTCTCCTCGTTTCCTCTTACCCATTCCATCGACCGCACTGGCTGCGGGGATTACCTAAGTTGCCACCCCCTTTTGAACCTTTGTCCTTTGCAGCTACGCCGTTTAGCATTCCGCTTTTGCAGAGGAGTCATGACTAAGGACCAAGGACACGTCGGCACCGTCTACCTTGTCGGCGCCGGGCCCGGCGATCCGGGCCTCATCACCGTGCGCGGCGCGAAGTTATTGGCCGAGGCGGATGTGGTGATCTACGACTACCTGTCGAATCCGGAGTTATTGGCCCACGCGCCGCGTGCCGAGGCGATTTACGTCGGCAAAAAGGCCGCGTCCCACTCTATGACGCAGGACCAGATCAATGCGTTATTGGTCGCCCACGCAAACGCGGGCAAACGCGTCGTGCGCCTTAAGGGGGGCGACCCTTTCGTGTTCGGTCGCGGTGGCGAAGAGTGCGAAGCGCTGCGGGGCGCCGGCGTCCGGTTCGAGGTCGTGCCGGGAATCACCGCCGCCATCGCCGCACCTGCGTATGCGGGAATCCCCGTCACCCACCGCGATTTGAACTCCAGCTTTACGTTCATCACGGGTCACGAGAAAGAAGATGAGTACGAGGACGCCGACGCGAAGGCGCGCACGCCCGGCGCAGCGGCCTCCGATCTGGATTGGGCGGCCCTGGCCAGGCTGCCGTGTCTGGCCTTCTACATGGGCGTCAAATCGCTTCCGCGGATTTGCGCGAAGCTCGTGGAGCACGGGATGGATCCGGCGATGCCCGCCGCCACCATTCGATGGGGCACCACACCGCGCCAGCGGACC
>JBBRIN010000677.1:0-2427 GCA_038221115.1 Tepidisphaerales bacterium | reverse complement strand
GTCGATGCCGGAGCCGCCAATGTTTGGGACGGTCTTCGTCTCGACGTGGACCGGGCAGCCGGCCTTCCGGCAGTGCTCCAGACAGGCGCCGGCGTCGGCGACGCGGAAGGCGAGGTGCCAGAAGGCGCTTTCGACCTTCGGGGGATCGCCTTTGGCCTCAAAGAGCTCGAGGTGGCTGCGGTTGCCGGTATCGAGGAGCGCGATGCGATTGGGAGAGTCGTTCCAGCGGACCTTTTCGGTGAAGCCGAGCACGGTGGTGTAAAACTGGACGGAGCGGTGGAAGTCGGAGGCGCGGAGGGCCATGTGGTGGATGCCGCCGTCGCCGAGAATGGGATTATTGGGCATGGGGCGGACGATAACGGAGGGCGGCACCGCGCGG
Source organism: Tepidisphaerales bacterium (assembly GCA_038221115.1). GTDB lineage: Bacteria > Planctomycetota > Phycisphaerae > Tepidisphaerales > Tepidisphaeraceae > JANXVV01. The sequence goes on along the minus strand of JBBRIN010000677.1, from coordinate 2,048 downwards.
CAAGCGCGCGATGGCTATGGCCTGGTTGATGTCCTGGTGGCGGGAGTCGGCGCGGACTCGGGGGCGGCGGCTTCGAGCTTATACCGGTAGCCGATGGCGTTGTCGGTGCTGCGGACGAGGGCCCAGTCCTCCTTGTAATTTGCGGGCACGAAGTGCATCGGCCCTGGGGCGCCGGGCGGGACATACGATTGAAGCGGCGTGTTGGCGGCGTCGAACTCGAGGATCGCTTGCCGCACGTTGGCGGCGAGCGATGGGGCGAGGTTGTAGGCGTAACCGATACCGGCATTGGGGAAGGAAGGCGAGGAATAGACCGAACGGATCTGATTGGCCTGTACGATGCCTGCGGCGAGGGCGCGGGCGAGCATGTCGTTGGCGACGGCGGCGGCCTCAAACTCTTTGTGGGCGACGCCGAGGATTGAGGCGTCGTGGCCACCGGAGTAGCGGAGTTGGTAATCGGTGGGCGCCATGAGCCCCTTGTCTTTAAGCAGGACTAGCGGCGCACGGTAACCGGAGCTGGAACCGACGGCGGTGAGCGTCAGCTCGTGACCGCGGAGGTCGTCCAGCGTTTGAATCGGTCCGGACGCGGGGACGATGATTTCCATCTGATGCGAGCCGTTGCCCCTGGGGCCCGGGAGCTTGGCGACGGGGACGAAACCGCAGAGGTTGACGGCGATCGCAACGGCGCCGGTGTTCAGGCCGGCGATGTGCAAGCGCCCGTTGCGCAGGGCGGCGAGCTGCTCGTCGACCGTGGCGAGCGGCAGGTAGCGCACGGTCTTTCCGGTCACCTTGGCGAGGTGATCGATGAAGGGCTGCCAGACCTTGGCGGCTTCAGAGGCGGTGTCGTCGGGGATGTAATTGAAATAGAGAATCGGCGGGTCGATGAGATATGCGGCGTCCTTTGGAGGGTCAGCGACATCGTCGTTGTCGTCATCCCGGAAGCGCGATTTGTCGAGCGTGTTGCTGACCGGCTGACTGAGGTGCGTCATCCGGAGCATTGTGGCTTGCAGCTCCTGGGCCTGTTCGCGCGCGGGTTCGATGATGGTTTTGTAGTAAAGGATGCCGAGGACGCCGGCGGTGCCGATGAGGATCATCAGCAGGAGCACGAAGAGAGGGGCGACGCGGCCGGAGGGACGCCGGGAGTGATAATCCAGAGGCATGAGAACACCTGGCTCAGAGCGCCTGAAGTTCTTTGACGAGTCCTTCGTCGTGTTCGCCACCGGATTTTACCTTTTGCTTTTGAAGATCGCGAAAAGCCCTTGCTAAGGTCTTATCGTCTAATCGATCGAGAGGCAAGAAGATGCCGCTGGTTTGTTTGGCAAGAAAGAGGTGGTGGGCGACGACACCGATTCGTTCGGCGCCGATGGGATCCACGTCGGCGTCCCCGGCGGTGGCGACTTCTATCAGGAGCCGGAGGATGTCGGAAGCTTGAAGGGGTTCCGCGATCAGCGAGGCGACGTGACGGATCTGGCCGGGAGTGATCAGGAGGAGCTTGGCGGTGCCTTCGCGCGAGCCGCGCTGAAGGGAGAGGAATTGGAAGTTGGCCAAGGGGCGGACGTGGCGAAAGGGGCCGTTGCCCAGCGGGGCGAGCTGGTCGACGTAGGCTTTGATCTTGGCGGCGGACTCAAAGCGCAGCTCGGCGGCGGCGAGCTGCATGCGGCGGGACTGCGTGCCGATCAGGTCATCGGGGGCGGTGAAGGATTGGGTGCTGCGGTCGATGAGCTGGCGGTAGGAGTCGAGGGAGATGGAGCCGTCGCAGGGGGCGGGGCATTTGCCCATTTCTTTGTACGCGCAGGCCTTGGCGGTTGGGGAATCGAGCAGGATGTTGTAGTAGCGGCAGAGGTCGAAGGCGTCTTCGACGATCTGAATGAGGCGGGCGGCAGCGTGTTTGTCTTCTACGGGGCCGAAGAGGTGGCCGGGGCGGGAGGTGAGATCGATGGTCTTGGTGTAGCGGGGAAAAGGGGCGTCGGGGTTGATGTGAATGAACCAGGCGGGGCGGAACCCGACCATGCCTTGATAGGTTTGCGGGAAGAGCCGGCGCGCGGCTTCGT
>JBBRIN010000676.1:0-2430 GCA_038221115.1 Tepidisphaerales bacterium | reverse complement strand
ATCTGGCCGGCATCTTCCAGAACCACGCGGGCGACGGCGGCGGTGGCGGGCGTGCAGTAGATGGGGCCGCGGTAGCCGCCTTTGCTGAGCATGGGGAGCTTGCCGCAGTGGTCGAAGTGGCCGTGGGAGAGGACGACGGCGTCGACCTTGGCGGCGTTTTCGGGAAGCCACTCGTTGATGGCGCGGGCTTTGTCGCGCGGGCCCTGGTACATGCCGAAATCGAGAAAGAGGCGGAGGCCGTTGATTTCCAGCAGATGGCAGGAGCCGGTGACGGTGCGGTCGGCGCCGCAGAATTGGATGCGCATGCGGACAGGTTAGCCGTGCCGGCTAGGCGCGACAACGTGTGAGACGGGGGGACGGGCGGCGCTTGCGGGCGAGGCATGCGGCTGCCACCGCGATGACGGCGGCGGCGGCGGTGGGCTCGGGGGTGGCGGTGGCGAGGATGTTGTCGACGCCGACGATGGAGTTGATTGCGTCGCCGACGACGGCGGGAGCGTCACTGGCGGAGAGGAGCCGCAACTGGCTGGCCGAGCTCAATACGGACGACAGACTATCCACGCCTTGAATGAGGCTCATGCCTGAGTCGGTGAGGTCGAAGGAGGCGTCGTGCCAGATGCCGCCGTCGACGGGGAGTTGGAAGGCGGCGGTTGAGCCGTAGAAGCCGCCGAACTGTCCGCCCTGGATGACGAAGCGCATCGCCAAGGGGTTTACGCCGAAGTTGGCGAGGTTGCAGGTGATGCGGTTGACGCCGGCGGCGACGTAATTACCGGTCCATTGGGCCAGGTTGAAGACGATCTGCCTGCTGCCCTCCGCGCCGATGCCGGAGGCGACATCTCGCATGTAGTGATCGGCGGAGCCGCCCGGACCGCCGAGAGTGTTGGTCGGGGGGTTGGGAGACTTAATGTTCTCGGCCCAATTGTTCGTCGTGCCGTTTTCGAAGGTATCAATCTGCGCGAAGATGATGGCGGCGCGCACCGGCACCGCCGCGAGCAGCGCGAGTGCAACGATGGAGCCCAGAAGGGCTTTTGAACGATCCATTCTCTCTATCCTCGCCAAACGGCCCAAGCTCAAGGCGTTGCCGCAAAACCATTTGCGGGTCGGGGCATGATAACAAAAGTCCAGTGAGAACATCGTGAGAAATGCGCGTTTTGCAGCGGGAAAGAACGCACCCGGCAGGATTCGAACCTGCGACCGCCGGATTAGAAATCCGATGCTCTATCCACCTGAGCTACGGGTGCCGGTCGGCCCACAATATAACCCCGCGCCCGTCGCGAGCAACGGCGGTCATGCGCCGGTGAGGAAGTGGGCGATGTCGCCATCCTTCATGATGTAGCCCTTGCCTTCGGCGCGCATTTTACCGGCGGCCTTGATGGCAGCTTCGGTCTTGTACTGCTTGAGGTCTTCGAGGGTGTAAATCTCGGCGCGGATGAAGGCTTTTTCGAAGTCGGTGTGGATGACGCCGGCGGCCTGGGGGGCGGTGGCGCCGACGGGGATTTCCCAGGCGCGGATTTCCTTGGGGCCGCAGGTGAAGTAGCTTTGGCGGCCGAGCAGCTTGTACGCTTCTCGGGCGAGGGTGGCCAAAGCCGGCTCAGTGAGGCCAAGGCTCTCGAGCATTTCCTTTCGGTCGGATTCGGGGAGCTCCGAAAGCTCGGCTTCGAGCTTGCCGCAGACGGGGACGACGGCGCCGCCCTCGGCTTTGGCGCGGTCGCGCACCTTCTGAGTGAAGGGGCCTTCGCCGTGGACATCGGATTCGTCGACGTTGGCTACGTAAAGCGCCTTTTTGGCGGTGATCAGGCCGAGTGATTTGATGAGCTTGCGCTGATCGGCCTCGAGCTCGACGCTGCGGGCGGGCTTGCCTTCATTGAGGACGGCTTTGCACTTGCGGAGGATCTCGGCCTTGGCGATGGCATCCTTGTCGCCGGTGCGGGCCATGCGCTCGGCCTTGTCGAGCGAGGAGGTGACGGTTTCGAGGTCGGCCAGGGCGAGCTCGGTATCGATCGTGTCGATGTCGCGGATGGGGTCGACAGATCCCTCCACATGGATGATATCGTTGCCGCCGAAGCAGCGGACGACGTGGAGGATGGCGTCGACTTCGCGAATGTGGGTGAGGAACTTGTTGCCGAGTCCTTCGCCGGTGCTGGCGCCGCGGACGATGCCGGCGATGTCGACGATGCGGACCTGCGCGGGGATGATCTTTTCGGTTTTCTGGAACTGGTTGATGATGTTGAGGCGCTCATCGGGCACGCTGACGACGCCGACGTTGGGTTCGATGGTGGCGAAGGGATAGTTCGCGGCCAGCGCACCGGCGGCGGTGAGGGCGTTAAAGAGGGTGCTTTTGCCGACGTTTGGGAGACCGACGATGCCAACTTCGAGTGCCATGGGGGGGGAAGTATAGGGGGGGGAGTTGATAGTTGGTAGTTGATAGTTGGT
>JBBRIN010000675.1:0-2455 GCA_038221115.1 Tepidisphaerales bacterium | reverse complement strand
AGGTCCAAGTCACCGGCGGCTTTCCATTCCAAGGGTGCGCCGTCAATGCCCTGCGTATAGCGCATGTATCCGCGGCAACGGCCTGAGGCGTATCGCCAGCCGGGGCCTTGTCGGTCGGTAAACACGCTCGAGGCGGAGGCTCGTAGATCGATCTCAAGGAGTGGTCCGAAGCGGCGCCCCTTGTCGGCGCTGAGCCAGCGAGCGGTGATGTCGCGCGGCCAGACAAGACCGCGTTCGATGACCCAGCCGTCGCCATCGGTGGAGATGATCCAAACTCGGCGGTTGGTGTCGTCGCCAATCGTCCAATAGACCTTGTCGCGGGTGCCCGAGCCCCGGGTGCTGATGAAGAGCGCGAGGATGGCGGCGATCACCCAGAGGGTGCAGAGACTGAGCCATACCTTTCGGAAACGCGGTCGCATGCGTTGGTTTTACGGTACGATTGCGGCCATGCGAAATGCTAAATCGGGTTGGCTGATGATCGTGCTGATCGTGGGCGCTTCGATGCGAGTGCGCGCGGGGGACGCGCCGGCCAAGTCGATCTTCGACCACTCGAACATCGTCGCGTGGTGCATCGTCCCCTACGACGCCAAGCAACGGAACCCTGAAGATCGGGCGGCGATGCTGGGGCGACTGGGAATCCACCGCTTTGCCTACGACTGGCGGGCGGAGCACCTGCCGCATTTGGAAGAGGAACTGGCGGCGCTGCAGCGACATCACATCGAGCTGACGGCGGTGTGGTTCCCAACGACGCTGAACACCGACGGCAAATTCATCCTGGAGACATTGGAAAAGCACAAGCTTCGTCCGCAAATCTGGCTTATGGGCGGGGGAAAGCCCACGAACAGCGCGGCGGAACAGGCGGCACGGGTAGAATCAGAATCGGAGCGCGTTCGGCCGATCGCGGAGGCGGCCCGACGGATCGGGTGTGTCGTGGCGCTATACAACCATGAGGGATGGTTTGGGGAGCCGGAGAACCAACTGGCGATTCTCGATCGGCTGAAGATGGACAATGTCGGGATCGTTTACAACTTTCATCACGGACATGCGCACGTGTACCGATTTGCGTCGCTCCTGGAGAAAATGAAGCCGCACTTGCTGGCGCTGAATTTGAACGGGATGGAAACAGGCGCGGTGCCGGCGGGACATCAGATTATGCCGCTGGGGCAGGGGGAATTGGATCTGGGGATGTTGAAACTCGTCGCGGCCAGTGGGTGGCGGGGGCCGGTGGGGATACTGAACCATACAACCGATGCTGATGCGGAGGCGCGGCTCGGCGACAACCTTGCCGGGTTGGATTGGCTCGCTGCGCAGATCGACGGCAAGCCGGCCGGGCCAAGGCCCGTGCCGGCTAGCTGGAAACGATGAGACGACGCGATCTCGCTCATCGTCGCGGTCCCCATCGCGGGGTGCGCGTGCTGAAGCGTCGATGCGGGAGACGTGGGATTAATCGGCGCCCGGGGCGGCGCCTTCGCCGGGGGGAATCTCCGGCTCTTCAATCTCGACCAGATCCTGCGCCAGCCGGCCGAGAAAAAAGCTGATCTGTTCCTGGGCGATGTAGGGTGGAAGCGGGTCGCGGAGATCGTAGGCGTGAGAGTGGTCCTCAGCCGAGTCATCACCGCGGCGCTCGCCTTCGGTAATGATGTGGTGCTCGAAGGTGACGCAGTCTTCGTGGCTCTGGGTGATGACCAGCTCGCCCCAGCGCCACGCCAGGTGAACGCGGAGCGATAGCTGATTGCCCCAGGTGCTGACGCGGTGGACGATGCGATTTTTGGCGAGCATCTTCACGAGCTCGTCGATGGCGGGGAGCACGGCGTTGTTCAGGAAGTCGGCGTAGTTGCGGTTGTACTCCTGCTGCTTCTCCATGGCCTCGCGCTCGGCCGTGAGCTTCTCAGCGCCGACGTCCTTGAACGGCTTGACGCGGCCGAGCCACCATTGGGCGAAGGACTTGTCGTACATGGCGGTAAAGCGTAGGGATGGGGTTTGGTTTGTAAAGTTATTCCTTCACTTCGTACTCGGCATCGATGACATCTTCGTCCTTCTTCTTTTCACCGCCCGCCGCACCCGCGGTGGCGCGGTCGCCTTCCGGGGGAGGGGCGCCGCCGGCAGCGCCGTCTGGGCCGGGAGCGCCGCCGCCTTTGTACATCTCTTCGGCGAGCTTATGGCTGACGGTGTTGAGGTTCTCGATGGCCTTCTTGATGCGATCCCCGTCGTCGCTCTTGGAGGCTTCCTTGAGGTTGTTCAGCGCAACCTCGACCTCGCCGCGCACGTTGGGCGCGACCTTGTCGCCGTACTCCCGCAGCGCCTTCTCCGTCTGGTAAACGAGCGAGTCGGCCTGATTCTTCACGTCGATCGTCTCGCGGCGCTTCTTGTCCTCGGCGGCGTGGGCCTCGGCCTCGCGCTTCATGCGCTCGATCTCTTCCTTATTCAGGCCGCCGCTGTTCTGGATGACAATCTT
>JBBRIN010000674.1:0-2464 GCA_038221115.1 Tepidisphaerales bacterium | reverse complement strand
ACGCAAAGATCGGCAGCATATAAGTCGCCCCCCCGAGCAGCACCGCAAAAAGATCCAGCGTAATGCACCCCAGAATCAGCTTGTTCCGATACACAAACCGCAACCCAGACGCCAGCGAATCATCCGACACCCTTCCCCCCGAATTGGCCACCGGCCGGCTCCGCATCAGCGCCAGGAACAAGAGATAAATCGCCTGCCCCGCCACAGACGTCGCATACGCCACCCACAATGAAGTCGCCGGATTATGCGCCCGCGCCACCTGCCACGCGATGACAAACCCGCCCACCGCCGGCCCAATGACCGACGCCAGCTCAAAGATGGTGCTGTTCCAAGTCACCGCATTGGTAAACGCCGACTTCGGAACCAGCGACGGCAGCAATGCATGCCGCGCCGCTCGCCCAAACGTGAACGCCGCATTCGCAAGGAACAGCGGCACATAAACCCACGCGAACGAGATCCCCCGCATCGCCGCCGCGCGCGACAGAAGCGCCAGCGCGATCGAGCAGCACAGCGCCACCGCCTGCGCGATCATCACGACCTTGCGGCGATCGTATCGATCCGCCACGTGCCCCGCCGGCAGCGCCAGCAGCATGATCGGAAGCGCCTGGACGAGCCCCAGCCACCCCAGATCCATCGCCCGGCCGGTCTGCTGATAGATCTCCCACCCAATCGCCGTGCCCTGAACCGCCCCGGCAATCAGCGTCGCCGTAAACCCAAAACTAAACAGCCGAAAATCGCCGTGCCGCCACGCCGCATAAGGATCGCGATGATCGGCTTTCGAGGCGGCGATTGTTTGCGATTCAAGCGCATCCTCCGTCGGCGAGCCGCTCGCCGCGCGGTTGGGGTCAGGCGGCTCGAATGCGAAGGGCGCTTGGGGTGGCTTGTAACTCATGAAGGAAGTGCAGTCAGAACAGCCCCGGCGTCCGGTGCTTGCGATCCGGATGTTCGTATGACTCGCGAACCTCCGCCGGTGGATCGTGCGGGTAATACCTATCCCTCAGCACCGGCACGTGCGCCAGGGTTCGCTGCCAGACCGGCTGCAGCGTCAACACCACCAACATGCCACAAAGCGCGCCCGCGCCCGCAAAAATCGGAATCCGATGCGCCCGCCGCGCAACCACCGCCTGTCCCAGCATCCATCCCAGGATTCCCCCGACGATGTGCGCCGTGTTTCCGATATGTCCTCCCATGAGGTTGATAACGAAGCACACCGCCAGCCACGCGAACATCGCCTGGCTCGTCTGAGCGTTGGCGACCAGCGCCGCGTCATCTCGTCGCCGCCGCATGACCCACAAAAATGCGAACAGCCCATACACCACGCCCGACGCCCCCATCGTCTGAACGAAATATTTTGAGAACCCCTCGCGAGCCACGGAACTGATCAGGTCTTGCGCCGCCGATGATCCGGCCGCAAAAAAAACATAAAGCAGCAAAGCCACCCACGGCCCCAGCCAATTTTCAATGACCAGCGAGAAACGAAAGAACATGATCAGGTTGAACACCAGGTGCAAAACGCTCACATGCATGAGCGTCTGGGTCATGAGGCGCCAAGTCTGCCCTCTACCGAGAAGCCACGGCCACGCCTCGAGCTGATCGATGCCGCCCGCGCCGACGCACTGCGCTGCGAACACCGCGAGGTAAGTCGCGATCGTCGCGTAGGTGAACAGGGGCGGTCCGTTGTCTTCCTGGTAGGCCATGTTGCGCAACGTCAGCCCAATGCTTCCAGTGCCTTCGTTAACGCTTCAACGAAGAAGAATTCCCCCCACATCACGCTTTCGTCCACGCCCAGGTTTTTGTGGATGTGATAGACGCCGCGCTTCAGAATGCCCTCCCACTTCGGATCATCGCTGGCCAGGTAGGGGGGTGCCGTTAGCGTTGCCACGATGGTAAGCGCCGCCTCCAGATACGCCTTGGCCCGAATCCGATCGTGCGTCAGCCGCGCAAGATTAAAGAGTCCCACCGCCGCAATCGCGCCCGCGGACGAATCCGGCTGCGACCGCGCCAACGGCCCCGTCAACGGCGCATCGTAATCCCACGCCGGCACTCCACCGGGGGCGGTGTGGTCCAGGTAAAACTCCGCGTGCTCCTCCGCCGTGTTCAGGAAGCGTGCCTCGCCCGTCAGCTCATAGCATGTGCCGAAACCATATAAAGACCAGGTCAGCCCGCGCGACCACGCGCTGTCCCCGCGATAGCCCTGGTGCGTCGTCTGCCGCAGAAACTCGCCGCTCGCCAGATCGAAGATCCCCTCGTGGCTTGTCGACCCATCCCCCCGGCAAATCGTTCGCCGCGTCGTCAGCGAGTGTTGCATCGCCCGCCGCAGCAGCTCGGCATCACCCGTCTCTCTAGCCGAATAAAAAATAATCCCCCCGTTAATCATGAGGTCGATGAACAGCGACTCGTCGCTGATAAACGACCGCAGGTATTGCCCCTGCTCCTTAAACCGCATCGCCAGAACCAGCCCCGC
>JBBRIN010000673.1:0-2490 GCA_038221115.1 Tepidisphaerales bacterium | reverse complement strand
GGTTCAAGATAGGGATAAGCATGAAGAATTCGATCGCGAGAGTGCCCTGAGGCCAGCAGGCCAAGGAGGGTTCCCACGGTGACCCGAAGTCCACGGATGCGTGGCTTGCCGCCCATTACGGCAGGGTCGTGCGTAATTCGTGCAATATCCATGATGGGCATCATAAGCGGGTGGCATTGTGATGAAAACAATCGATCATTCATGGCAACGCTGTCCGCCGCAACCGCCCCGACAACGTCTCGGCCACTGCCCCGGCCGACTTGGAATCTCCGGATTGCTCGTATCGTGACCAGACGAGCAGCGCGAACGCCGTGTACCGCTCCATTCCGAACGGCTGATTGTCGTTGGGCGTGACGAGCCTTCCGATCTGGCCGGGCCAACCGGTGGGCAGGGCGGTGCAAAGGTCGGCGTTCTGGGACGCGCGGATGATCGCCCGCATGATCGGGCGATATCGATCTCGGGTCGATTCCCAGACCACCGACATCGAATTGTCTGAAGACGCCAGCAGTTCCACCGTGGCAGCGACCGTGTCGCGGAACGGGGTGAAGACGGCCTGGATGTCGGTCGGCGTCACCTGCCAATCGGCCCAGCGGCTCAGAAGCTCTGACTTCTTGATCGCCTGTTCGAATTGCGCGATGTCGCCCAGGGCGGCGCGGACATCGCGCATCTGCTCCAGCCGCTGGATGCGCAGGGTGTCGACCTCTTTTCCCGAGGCCAGGACGCCGGCCAGCTCGGCGATGATCTCTTTCCGCCGGGCGTCGAACGTCGCCAGCTTGCCGCGGGTGTAGACCAAAGCGACGTCAGGTGAGATCGGTCCGGCGGCGTCAGCGTCGGCGGCCAAGTCTGCCAACTGCACCATCGTCGTCAGCGTGCGTAACGCCTCGTCGCGCGTCATCGGCGCCTTGGGGTCGGCCAGAGAGGTGAGGGCGGCCGCCACGCGGCGTTCCAGGCCGCCGGTCGGCCTGGGCTTGAGCGCGAGCATCGCCGACAGGGCCTTGGGCGTCTTCTCGTAAATCTCGATCGAGTTCAGAGCCGACCGCATGAGCTCCACCCGCTGGTTGAAGCTGGCGGGGTCGACGGTGACGCCGGGACGGCTGAGCGACGCCGAGTCGGCAAGAAATGCTTCTCGCTCGGCGACCAGCGACTTCAACGCCTCGGCCACGGCCTTGATCTCACGAGGTCCAAGTCCCGAAGGGCCGGCGGCGTCCAGTGCGGCCCGTGCATCGGCCCGCTCGCAAACGCCCAGGTACGCCTCCAACGCCCCAAGCAGCTTCCCACCGGGTTCGCCATGGTCCTGGGCCCAGACAAACGCCGGCGAGAGGCGCTGAAGGATCTCAGGCTTGAGGTTCAGCCGACGAATGCGCGCCACCATTTTCGCGTAGCCGTCGAGCTGCGCAATCCTCGAATCACCCAGGGATCGCGTGCGAGGATCGATAAACAACGCCAGCCCGTCGGCCAGTTGCTGCTCGGTCCGCGGGCGGTTGACGGCGTCGATGCCAGTGTTTCGGCTAAGCCCGTCGGCCATCTCAAGTGCGCGGCCGGCCATGGCGGCCAGAGTTGCCGCCTCTTCACGCTTCTTGGTGTCGGTGCCCGCGATGCGAGTCGAATCGGCGGCGGCGGTCACGATCGCGATCAACTGCTTCTTCAGCCCCGGCGTGAGCGGCATCGAACTCGCGCGGGCGAGCGGGTCTTGCTCGGCGGCGGGGGTCGCCGGCGGTTTGGTGCCGCTCGGAGCGGTCGACGGCCTGGCCGGCCGCATCAGCGGAATCTGCTTCACCTCCGGCGGCAACGCACCGGCGGCAACCGAAAGCTGCATGCCGATGTCTCGGCAAAGATCGTCGGCCTGTTTGATCTCCTTCAAAGGTTGAAGGTTGAACGTGAGCGCGTGGAGCTTGGCCATCGCATCAAGCTGAGGTTGCGTCGGCCTGGGAAGGTTCTTGAAATGATCAGCAAGCGTCCGGGCGGTGGCGAGTGCCTCCCATCCACGCAGTGCGGAAGTGGCCTGCAGGTCACTCTCGGATGGCGCGGCGGCCGCCCCGACCAGCAGCCAGCGAGAAACAAGCCGAAGGTCGATCAACAACTCCAGCCGAGCCGCCCCCTCCACGCCGACTTCCCCGCGAAACTGCATGTACTGGGCAAGTTCATTTTCAATGGCGGCGACATCAGCGTCGAGCAGCGGCTGGGCGGGGAAGCCCTTGATCTCCCCTGACTTTTGCGGCCGACCGGCGGCGGGCTTGGGCTGCTTGGGGTTCTGCCCATACGCCGACGACGGCATGACGATACCAATCGCGATTACCGCCGAGACGGCCAGGAACAACCGACAGGAACTCCGGGCGATCCGCCGGCCAACTGAGTCCGTGATCATTCTGTTTCTCCGCCTTTTGCGTGACCCCTTACGGATGGTACCCATATGGCGAGGCCAAGGCGAGAACATCCGAAACGGCGGCCCACCTGCCGTAGCTCGCCATTCCGATGTCGAGAACGAACGTC
>JBBRIN010000672.1:0-2500 GCA_038221115.1 Tepidisphaerales bacterium | reverse complement strand
TCGTTCGCGGTTCTGACCTGGGGCGCTGGCGAAAACAGATCGTGGCCGCCGACCCGCATCAAGGACCAGGAGATCGCCGCCACGACACCAGCCAGCATCGCCGCGTTGGCGGTATCGACGATGGCGGAGGCTTCGCTGCCGGACATCAGCAACTGCAGGACGGCATTGATGCCGCCATAAAGTGCTGCGGCGGCAACGATGAAGAGCCGGACGCGGCGGCGGCTTTCCACCAGGTCCGCCGACCACGACGCAACGCTCTCGGCGACCGCAAGCGCAATGAAACCCAGGGCGATCAGGGTCATGACGATAACATGGAGGTTGACGCCGAACAGCGACCGGTCCGGCGCGGCACTGCCCAGCAGGCAATTGGCCAGGCTGATGCCGACCACCGCGGCCCAGGTCGCCGCGTGCCACCAGCGCGGCGTGAAGGTATCATCGAACAGCGCCTTGGCGAACAGCCAGAACACCACGACGTTTCCAGTGGATAGCGCGATCAGCGGTACGCGCCAAAAGCCGATTGACGCCGTCACCGGCGTGGCGAACCCGGCGGCCGAGTTCACGGCATGTACCGCGGATCCCAGCGCAAAGGCGAAGCCTAGCCGCCCGGCAGAGGTATGTCTGAAATCGCGATAGAACAGCGCCGCGAGCAGCAGCAACAACGTTGCGGTGCCGGCACGCAAGGCAATGTCCAGTGTTGCAAGCAGCATCGCAATCAGCTCTGCGCCATTCGAAGCGGTTTTAGGGCAAGTCTCTTTAGAGCAAGTCCCGAGCTGTTTCAATTTGCCAGACGGCAAAACACGGGCCGCGGGCGATTTACACCCGCTACAACTTTGCTATCGTCCGCTCACAACAAAGATAACATCGGGAGGAGGACTATCATGAAGCGCATCGCTGCGATCGCCGCTGCCGCGGCCATCGGTTTTGTCGCCCTGCAATATCCAAATCCGGCATCGAGCCAGTCCGACGGCTGGGTCACGCTGCTGGATAACACCAAAATGGGCGACTGGGACGAAGTCGGCAAGGCCAACTGGGCGTTCAAGGACGGCGTGCTTGCCGCCGACAAGCTCGAGAGCAAGGATCCTTCTTATCTGATCACGAAAAATTCCTACAAGGATTTCCAGATCAAGGCCGAGTTCTGGACCGACGAGGAAGCCAACAGCGGCATGTTCATCCGCTGCGACACCACCCAGGTGATCGATTCCAAGGTCTGCTATGAGGTCAACATCTTCGACAAGCGGCCGGACCCGAGCTACGGCACCGGCGCGATCGTCGACGTGGCCAAGGTCGATCCGATGCCTAAAGCCGCCGGCAAGTGGAATACCTACGAGATCACCGCCCAGGGACCGCATCTCGTGGTCGTTCTCAACGGCCAGAAGACCGCCGACGTGCAGGACTCCAAGCACGCCGCCGGCCCGTTCGCGCTGCAGTACGGCTCCGGCGTGGTGAAATTCCGCAAGGTACAGATCAAGCTGCTGTAACCCGTTCGCAAGTCCGCGACATCGATCGATCCGACGGTTTGCTTGAACCGTCGGGTGTTTCATAGGCCGGATCGCTTGATGCTGCGCACCGCTTCCATCGAAACCCTGAGCGCCCTGTTCATCCGCTCCGCGCAGTGGCGCGGGCGCGATGAGCTGTTCGTCGATGACGAGATCCGCATCACCGGCGCGCAGGCGCTGGACGACGCGTTGCGGATCGCGCACGGCTTTGCCGACAACGGCGCCGCGCCGGCCGAGGTGATCGCTTATCTTTGCCGCAGTTCGGCACGGCACGCGGTGACGTGGTTCGCCGCGCCGCTCAGTGGCCGGATCGCCTGCAGCCTGCATGTGCGCGAGACGCCCGAACGGCTCGGCCAAGCACTGGCATGGCTCGATGCAAAAGTGCTGGTTCACGACGACGACCTGGAAGCACAGGCCATCGCGGCGGTCGTGGCCAGCGGCCACGCCATCAGGCGCATCAGCCTCGGCCGTCGCGGCAGCGCGGCTGACGATTACGCTGCGATCGTTGCGGCCAGCGCGCCGCTCGACATCGCCGCGCATCGCCCAAAGCCGGATGATATCGCCGCGATCGTGTTCTCGTCGGGCACCACCGGCAAGCCCAAGGGCATCATGCACAGCCAGAAGACGCTGCTGGAGGCGGCCAAAGGCGGGCAGGTGGTGATGGGACCGATCACGCCGGACAGCGCCACATTACTGTATATGCAGCCGTCATTCGCGGCATGGCCGATCATTGTGCTGCCTTACGTCGCCGGCAAGGCAAAAGTCTGTTTCGGCAAGCTGTTCACGCCGGAAGCGTTTCTGGACGCCTGCCAGCGCGAACGCATTACTTTGGCACCGCTGGTGCCGACGATGTGGCGGATGGTGTTCGAGGCCGGCCCGGAAAATTACGACCTGTCGTCGGTCACGCTGGTGTCGATCTCGGGCGACGCACCAGCACAGAGAGACGTGCGGCAGCTCTGTGGCCGTATCTGCATGTTGATCTGCTGCGTCTAGCTGTCGGGAGA
>JBBRIN010000671.1:0-2513 GCA_038221115.1 Tepidisphaerales bacterium | reverse complement strand
GACGAAACAGGTCGACATTGCGGAGGTCAACGGCCGGCTGTTCATCAATAACTCATCCATCGGCGTCTATCCGCATGCAGTCGTCAAGCGTAACCGGCAAATGGAGCGCCTCGGACGCGGCAAATGGTTCGCGCTGTTGGTCGCGTGGGTGTCCGTCTTCCGGCGGTTCCCCTCGGTGCGAGTGCGGCTCGCGATGGACGGGCAGACGACGACGCACACCACAACCTTCGTATTCGTCGGCAACAACCGCTACGAAATCGACCTGATGAACCTTGGCGGGCGCACGGCGCTGGACCGCGGAGAGCTGTGCGTTTACGTCGGAAGGCGCCCGGGGCGATGGGGCATGCTCGTGCTGGCGTTTCGAGCCCTGTTGGGCCGGCTGGATGAGGCCCGTGATTTTGAGACGATGCACGCGCGCGAGCTGTGGATCGAGACGAGCAAAAAAACGCTGCGCGCGTCAGTTGACGGCGAGGTGGTTCGCATCACGCCGCCGCTGCACTATCGGATCCGACCGCTCGAGTTGAAGGTGATCGTCGGAGCTGATGCGAGTGGCGACGCGGCAAAACCATGAGAACCATCGCGCACATCTCGGACCTGCACTTTGGGCGCGTCGATCCGCTGGTTGCTGAGGCGCTTGTGAGCGACCTGCACGAACAGGCGCCATCGTTGGTCGTCATCAGCGGCGACTTCACGCAGCGCGCGAGGTCCGGCCAGTTTGCCGCCGCGGGCGAATACCTGCGGCGGTTGCCGGGGCCGCAACTGGTGGTTCCGGGGAATCACGATCTTCCGCTTTACAACCTGATCCGACGGTTTTTCTTTCCGCTGTCGCGCTATCGCCGGTATATCTCGCGCGATCTGCGGCCGATCTACCGCGATGATGAGCTGCTTGTCGTCGGCATTAACACCGCGCGGCCGTTTAGCTGGAGTTGGAACGGGTTCTGGAAAGACGGCAAGATCTCCGAAGATCAACTGTTGGATATCCGGCTGCGCGCATGCGACGCGCCGCCGTCGGTCTTCAAGGTAGTGGTGACGCACCACCCCTTCATCCCGCCGCCCGGCGAGCGGCGCAAGGGAATCGTGCATGGTGCGGCGCGGGCGTTGGATGAATTGGAGGCTTGCGGCGTTGAGGTGCTGCTCGCCGGCCACTTACACGTCGGCTACAGCGGCGACGTCCGCACGCACCACGAGGCGGTAAAGCGGTCGATCCTGTCGGTGCAGGCGGGGACGGCCTGCTCGACGCGCCGGCGCAATGAGCCAAACGCATACAACCTCATTCATCTGGATCAGGACGGCGTCAAGATCACCGTGCGCTCGTTCGTAGAGGGTCGGTTCCAGGCGCGGACGGTGACGCACTTCGTACGAACGGAGGGGGTATGGCGCCAGCAGGGTGGCGACGGCCCGCCGCCGACTATCGTGGAGCGGCCTGCAAACTTGGATTAGCGATCGCTGAATCAGGTTTGCGGTTTCGGCGGGACCGCGCCCGCACCGGCTGGAGGCATTGGAGCGTCGATGGCAGGTGCATCGACCTTTGCCGCCTTGGCCGGCGGAGCACCCTTGGCGTTCTTGGGCGTGCCGGGTGTGGGCGTCTTCTTGCCGGCGAACTTGCCGCTGGGGCGCGTCGTCGGAGCCACTTTGATCCCGGCCCGCTCGAGCAGCGCGCGGCCCTGGCCGACCTGGAGGCGTAGCACTTCCTGGCCCGACTCCAGGCCGCTGCGGATCTCCGCGTGGGTGTCGGTGCTCTGGCCGATCAAGACCTTCGCCGGCTTCACCTCGTCGCCGGTGCGGGGGAAGACGTAAACATCGCTGCCGGCGGAGTACAGCGCGTCCAGCGGCACCGCAATCACGCCCGCCAAATGCTCGCAGAAAATCTCCGCCTTCACGCTTTCGGATGGCTTGGCGTCGGCCGGCGCGCTGTCGAGCGTAAGATCAACCGGGTATTCCTTCAGGTCTGGGTTGTACCAGCGCTGGCTGTTGTCCGAGATCGGGCTGACGCGGGATGCCCACGCGCTTAACTCAACCGTCTTGCCGGCACGCACCAGTCGAACGATGGCGCGCATGGGATTCTTCTCATCGACTCGGATGCGCGACCGCTGCGCCTCGGGGATGCGCACCACCGCCTTCATGCCGCTCGTGTCGGGAAGGCGAATGAGCAGTTGCTTGTCGCGAACGGTCGCGCCCTCCTGGATCTGAACCGATGCGCCCCGGTCGAGGCTCGATGAATAAATAACGAAGCCGGGCGCGGGCGCCTTGATGGTGCAATGGTCCAACTGCTCGCACTGATCGGTGTATTGTTCGGTCAGGAGGCGCACCTGCGAGCCGGCGGCGCGGGTGACGGCTTCTTTCTGAGTCAGGTTGGCGGCGTTTTCGGCCTTGGTGCGCTCCAGCTTTTGGGTAGCCTGGGCGACGGCGCTCTGATAGGTCGTCTCATCCTTCTTGTGCTGGTAAATCATCAGCACCTTGACGGCGGTGGCCGCTTTGTCGCGGGCGTTGGTTGCGGTGGTCACTTCCAACTC
>JBBRIN010000670.1:0-2521 GCA_038221115.1 Tepidisphaerales bacterium | reverse complement strand
GCTCGGGCTATAGGGACGACGCTATTTCCGCGGTGGCGTCAGGAAGAAGTAGAGCGCTCTTCAGCCAGTTCCGCCACGACAGCGACGCGTTGTCGGCATACATCCAGCAGAGGCAACTCGCGCAGACCGCCTCGCGGGACCGCGATCTCGCGAGGTTACGCGCGCTCGAGATTGTTCTGGTCGCGCTCGGCCTTCTCGCCCTCGGCCTGCTCGCGTACGCCGGCGCCCGATACCGCTTGTCGCTCAATCATCTGGTGCTTGCTGAAAGCGAGGCGCGCTTTCGCAACATCGTGGAGACAGCACACGAGGGCGTCTGGCTCGTCGATAGTTTGGGGCATACGCTGCTTGCGAATCAGCGAATGTCGGAGCTTCTCGCTTCTGAAGCAGAAGGGCTCTCGGCATCCAGTGTGTTGGATTTCTGCTATCCCGAGGATTTCTCCATCATTCAGCAACAGATCGAGCAAACGTTTCAGGGCGCATCCGACCAGTTCGATTTCCGATTCCGGCGCCGCGACGGCAGCCCGCTTCTCGTCCTCGCCTCCACCAGCCCGATGAAAGACGCCGCCGGCGAGGTCATGGCCGCACTCGGCATGTTCTCCGACGTCACCGCCCGCCGGCGCGCCGAGGAGGAGCGCAATGAACTGCTCGTCCGCGTGCAGGAGGCGCATGAAACCGCGGAGGCAGCCCGGCGCCGCCTGGCGTTGCTTGCCGAAGCGTCGCGAAATTTCGCGGCGGCCGGCGTGGACCTCCAGGCGGTGCTCAACACGGGGGCGCGGCAGACGGCCGAATCGCTGGGCGATGCCTGTGTGCTGCGCCTCGCCTCCGAAGACGAGCGCTGGCTTGCGGCGGTCGCCGTTTATCACCGGGATCCCGCTGTTCTGGTTCACCTGCAAGAACTCCTGAGCGAGCCGTATCACGTTGACGGAGGACTCAACAGCCTGGCATTCCGCACGGGCCAACCGGTGATGATAGCCACTCTGGGCCAGGCAGCACTGCGCAGCAGCCTCGGGTCCGAGTACCGGCCATTCTTCGAGCGCGTTCAGATCCACAGCCTGCTCATCACGCCCGTCGGCGCCCGCGGCCGCGCGATTGGCACTCTCGAAATCTCTCGCACAGAACCAGGGCGCTCGTATACCCCCGATGATGAGTTGCTGCTGCGGGAACTGGCGGATCGCATTGCCTTGGCGATTGAGAATGCACGCCTCTATCAGGACACCGTGGATGCGTTGCGCGTACGCGATGAATTCCTGTCTTCGATTTCGCACGATCTGCGCTCCCCGCTGACGACGGCCCGCGGGCGTACCCAACTTGTGCTCCGCCGCCTCGCGCGCATGGAGACACCGGAGAGCCGCCGGATGGTGGCGTCGCTGACGGACGTTGAGCAGGCGACCAAGCGGATGAGCAAGATGATCAGCGAGCTGCTTGACCTGGCCCAGCTTCGAGCCGGCCAGCCTCTGCAGATCAACCGCGAGCGCGTCGACCTGGTATCGCTGGCTCAGCAACTCGCCGCAGAGCACCAGCAGGACACGGCACAGCACCGGATCGTCGTCCAAACGGAGCTGCCGGCGCTCATCGGCTCGTGGGATCCTACACGGCTGGAACGCGTGATTGCAAACCTGCTCTCGAATGCGGTCAAGTACAGCCCCGAAGGCGGGACGATCACTGTCGCGCTTGACGTGGCGATCAGTGACGGGGACAATCCGGACTGGGCCGTGCTGCAGGTGCGCGATCAAGGCCTCGGAATCCCAATTGCCGACCTTCCTCGTCTGTTTGAGAGATTCAATCGCGGCGCGAACGTGCCGGAAATTCCGGGGCTGGGGTTGGGACTTGCCGGAGCGAGACAAATCGTCGAGCAGCATGGCGGAACACTCACAGTGCAAAGCGAGCTGGGCCAGGGATCAGTCTTCACGGTGCAATTGCCGCTGACACAAGGCTGAAGCCATCCCACCGCGACCTCGGTGCTACTCATCATCGGCGCCCAGCGCAACCCGTCCGAGTGATGCGCGCCGGGGCTCCTCTCGCTAGCGTGAGATGAGCGAACGGCTTGGCAGGCGCAGTCCACAGGCTTGGTCACTCATTTACCACCCAAGAGAGGAGCCACACGGTGAAATCTTTGTGCAAGTCGAGCTCTACAAAATGGCTGTCGATTTCGGGCCTCGCGCTCATGGCTGGCGTGGGCGGTCTCTGGGTTGTCCTGCGGCT
Organism: Tepidisphaerales bacterium; assembly: GCA_038221115.1. GTDB lineage: Bacteria > Planctomycetota > Phycisphaerae > Tepidisphaerales > Tepidisphaeraceae > JANXVV01. Next base: position 319 of record JBBRIN010000670.1, on the reverse strand, counting down.
GCGGGGAAGCCGCGAGGATGTGATCGATGACCCGTGGCCATATGAAACTGCGAACGCCGAGTTCTGGGCAGAGACCGAGCGCGCGGATTTTGCGCCGCCGGCGAATGGCTACGCGACTGGAGAAATTGATGGCAGGCGTGTGCGCGACGTTATGACGCCCAACCCCAAGACCATTGAGTACGACGCCGATATCGCCTCCGCGGCAGAAAAGATGCGGGCGACCGACGTCGGCGTCCTGCCGGTGGTAGCGGATGGGCAGCTTGCCGGGATCGTCACCGACCGAGACCTCGCAATGGCCGTGGCCGACCTCCAGACGACG
>JBBRIN010000669.1:0-2537 GCA_038221115.1 Tepidisphaerales bacterium | reverse complement strand
CATGGTCGCGGTGGTGATGATGGGGTTGCTGGCAGGGGCGGCGGCGTTGAGTTTTGCGCGGCCGTTGAGGGAGGCGCGGGGGCTGGATGCGGTGGAGATGGTGCGATCGTTCGACGAGGCGGCCCGGTCGTCGGTGCGCCGGTTTGGGAAGCCGGCGACGCTGCGCTTTGAGCTGGGCACCGGAACGCTCATGCGGGTGGATGAGCGGGGCGAGCTACTGACGCAGGCGTTAAGGTTGCCATTCGAAATTCGCCTGCGACAGGTGAGGACCGCGGCGCGGCGGGCATCGGATGGGCAGGTGGATGTGAGGTGCGCTCCGCCGGGCTTGACGCGAACGTATGCGGTGAAGCTCGAGGGGCCGGGCGTGGGAACGTGGCTGCTGGTGTCGGGTTTAAGCGGCGAGGTGACGCGAGTAACGAATGAAGCAAAGCTGGACGCGATATTCTCTGCGACCGCGATGCGCGGCGAGGCCGGGTCGTCGGGCGGCCATGACGCTGATTGAGGTCGTCACTGGATTGATCATCCTGGGGACGATCCTGGCATCATTGGCCATCGCGCGCGGGCGATTCATGCGGCAATGGGGGGACGCGGAGCGGAAGCTGGCCGTGACGCGGGCGCTGGGTTCGCTGATCGAGGAATGGATGGATGCGCCGGCGCCGCGCGTGCCCATGCGCGGCGAAGGCCCCCTTCCCGGAGTGAAGGATTGCGTCTGGCGGACGCAGACGATTCGGGATGGTGACGCTGCGAAACTGAGTGCGGCAATCGTGCGGGTCGAGGCGTTCGGGCGACTGGCGGGCAGTCGGGAGCGATACTCGCCAACGCCGGTGGCGATGGTGGATTTGCTGGTGTACGTGACGCCGCGGCAGGCGACCACGCAGCCGGCGGGGGTGCGATGATGCGGACGCATCGCGCTTTTACGCTGGTGGAGATGATCGTGGCCACGGTGTTGGCCGCGCTTCTGATGGGCGGCGTGCTGCTGATGACGGCTGCGATTGCGCGGGACCGGAATCGCGTGACTCAAGCGCAGGCCGGGCCGCAGCGGACGCACTCGACGATGGAGGATCTGTTTCAGTTCGACCTGACGAACGCATTGACGATGTCGCCGGCGGCGGATGGGAAGTCGCTCGTGCTGGTGGGACACGGGGGAATGGACGCGCAGACGCTGCGTGCGACGGGGCGGCTTACGCGCGTAACTTATGAGGTGCGAGGGCGCGGCGCTGACAGCGCGCTCTTCAGAACACAGGAATATCTGGACGAGCCGGCGCGGCCGCAGGCATGGACGGAACTCGTCGGCGACGGGGTGATGGCGTTTGGGGTTACCCCGGAGTCGGGGGATTTTGAGGCCGTGAAGAAGGGGAGCCAGAGTGATGAGGACGAGGAGGTTCCCGGAAAGGTAAACGCGGTTAGTCGTCGCGCAAAGCTGGAGACGTTTACGATGCCGTCGCGGGTGAGGTTGAGAGTGCAGCGCACCGTGGGTGGATTGGAACGGGAAATGTGGCTGCGATGAGAATAGCTGCTGACCGCTGGATAATTCTCCGTCCCCTCCTCCGGTACTCCGGGGGAGGGCTAGGGTGGGGGCTCCCTCGGGTGCGCTATTTCAACCTACCCCATCGACGAACGCGCCTGCGGGCGAGAAGCCGCTCGGGCGGGTACGTGCTCGTGGTGACCTTGGCGCTGTTGGTGTTAGCCGCGACGTTGATGGTGGCCGTGAGCCGGGCGTCATTGCGGCGGGTGGTGGCGGCGCGGGAGGCGGCGGATGAATTGCGGCATCGCTGGGGGTTGATCTCAGTCGGTCGTGCGGTGCTGCCGCATGCGGATGCGATCCTGGGCGGGGCGGAGGTGGCGAAGAAGGCGCCCGTGACGTCGGTTCAGGTGAGGCTGAGCCTTGGCGGCGAGACGTTCGCGCTCCTGATCGGTGATGAAACGGCCAAGGCAAACGTAAACCTTATGTTGGAAGGGAGCGATCGCACATCAGCCGAGAGCCGGCTGCGGGCCGCGATGAGCGGGACAGGCCTCGGCGCGGCCCTTCGTTTGCGACCGGCGGCGGTGATTTTGCCAGGAGATGAGACTCCGGCGACGAAGCCGACGACGCGGCCGGCGGCGGTGGCGGGATTGATCAGCGGGTTTGGACAAATCTTTGGCGAGATGGGCCCCAGGGAGCTTCTGGCGGCGCGGACAGGTGGGCGCGCCACCGATTTGCTGACATGCTGGGGGGACGGGGCGATTAACCTGCGGAGGGTCACGCCCGCTGCCTTGCGCGTCGCGGCGGGAACAGGGCTCACCGCGATCGAGCAGGGCCGATTGCTGGACGCGCGCGACGCGGTCTTCGTGAGACACGAGGCATTGAAGGAGCCGACGGCGGCGCCGGTGAACAACAATGATCCCGTGCGGCGGTTGCTCGCGGCGGCAAACATCAACCTTCAAAATACACGAGGAATGCCGCGATTTGTCCTGACGTCAACGTGCCATTCGCTCTGGATCGTCACCGATGACGGGCGGCGGGTGACATATCGCCTGAGCGTGCGAGACGAATCGCT
>JBBRIN010000668.1:0-2541 GCA_038221115.1 Tepidisphaerales bacterium | reverse complement strand
ATGAAGTATTCAATTTCGGTGATCGCGATACCTGAGCATTTACAGTACCCACGCGATCCGGACGACGCTCATTACGTCGACCTCGCGTTGGCCTGCGGCGCGAACCTGATTATCACGCGCGACAATGATCTGCTCGACCTGATGTCCGATCAGAACCCCGAAGGCAGCGCCCTTCGCACCCAGTACCCCACGTTCCGCATCGTTACGCCGCCGTCGCTTCTTCATCTCCTTGCAACGCGTGCGTAACTGAGTATTCATCGCGTTGATGCATCCGCCGCCTTAATTCTAACCGAGCTTCTTCAAAAAGCCCCCGATTCGATCCAGCCCTTTGTCGATCTGCTCCATGCTCGTGGCGAAGCTGAGTCGCACATGCGTTTCAAACCCGCTATCGTTCCCCGGCACAATCGCAACATGGCTTTGTTCGAGCAGCGCCGCCGCGAACGACACGGCATCGTTGATCTTCGTTGAACCGACTGTCTTCCCGAAATACGCGCTGACATTCGGGAAGCAGTAAAACGCCCCTTGCGGCCGCACGCACGTCACCTTGGGCAACGCCGACAGCCGCTCCCACATGTGATGGCCGCGGCGCTCAAATTCCTGGCGCATTTTCTCCACCGTCTCGGGACCGCGCGCATCGGTCAGCGCGATCGCCGCCGGCATCTGCGTAAAACTGGTGATGTGACTGGCCATCTGGCTCTGGAGTTTGTTCATCGCGTCGATCACCGGCTTGGGGCCGCCGACGTAGCCCACTCGCCAGCCCGTCATCGCAAAGCTCTTGCTGTGGCAGTTGAAGGTCAGCGTTTGCTCGATCAGTTGCGGATGCAGGGTGGCAAAGCTCACGAACTTGAGCGTTCCGTAAATCAGCTTCTCATAGATTTCGTCGCTGAACACCACCAAGTCGGGGTGACGGACGACGACGTCGGCCAGGCCCTTCAATTCCTCTGGTGTGTAGGCGTGGCCGCCGGGGTTGCTGGGGCTATTGATGATGAGCACGCGCGATTTAGCCGTGATGGCGGCTTCCAATTGTTTCGGCGTGATCTTGAACCCATTGGCTTCCTCGCCCCGGATGACTTTCGGTATGCCGCCGGCCAGCTTCACCTGCTCCGGGTAACTCACCCAATAGGGGGACGGGATGAGTACCTCGTCGCCGGGGTTGATGACGGCCATGAAGGCGGTGTACAGACAATACTTGCCGCCGGCGCCCACGGTGATTTGATCGGCCTTGTAGGGCAGCCCATTGTCCTTCTGGAACTTCTCCGCGATGGCGGCTTTCAGCTCGGGGATGCAGGGAGTCGGCGTGTATTTGGTCTGGCCTTGGTCCAGCGCGGCCTTGGCGGCATCCTTGATGAAAGCGGGAGTGTCAAAATCGGGCTCGCCAGCGCCGAAACCGACGACGTCCATGCCGGCTTTCTTCATCGCGTTAGCCTTGGCGCTAACCGCCAGGGTGATTGAATCAGCCACCAACTTCACACGTTCGGCAAGCGGGATCATGAAGGGGAACTCCTGAAAAAGTCGAGCACCTGACCGTAGCGGGCGGGGGAATTGATTTCAAGTGAAGGGCGTGATTTTCGCTGCTCAGCGGTTGTGCATGGGTTCGTGTTGGCGGCATCGGAGCTAAGCGGTAGAATGGCCGCGCACATCGCTCTCCTGCGTACGGGCGCGGGAGGTTGTTCGAACGTCGTACCGGGGTTTTCTGATGCGTATTCGTTTTTACGGTCTAGCCGCGGCGATGGGTGGCGCGGCGATCATTATCCTCGCGCTGAGCTCCGGCATGTCCGTCGTGCGGGGGGATCAACTGTTGCTCACCGACGGCACGGTTGTCGAAGGCACGGTCATTCCGCAGGGTGACAAGTATTGGGTGAAGAAGGCCGACGGCACGTCGAAGATCATTCCGGCCGCCGACGTCAAGAAAATCACCAAGGGGTCGCTCCCCGCCGCCGCAACGCCGGCAACCCCAGGCGCCCCGGCAGCGGCGACCCCGGCGCCCACGATCGCCGGTGATCTTGCCGCCACGAAGGCAAAGGCCGACCGCGTCGAGACGCCGATGGCGGCGATTGCGGCCTGGCAGAAGTTTGTCGAATCCAAGCCCTCCGCCACCGATCTGGCGACTGCCAAGGCGGAGATGGACAAGTGGCAGAAGATGGTCGACGAAGGCGCCGAGAAGGTGAAGGGTCAGTGGGTGCAGGGGCAGGCGCTGAAGGATCTGCATAGGAAGGTCGACGAGAAGCTCCAGCAGGCCGGCGAAGACATGGCCGGCGAGCGCACCCTCCAGGCCCTCAAGACCCTCGATGAAGTCCGCAAAATGTATCCGAACAGCTTCGAGGCCAACTTCTTCACCGGCTATCTCACCCTGCTCGAGCATAAGGACAAGGACGCCATCAGCTACCTGGAACAGGCGGTGAAGCTTCGGCCCGATGAGCCGGCCGCATGCAACAACCTGGGCGTCGCGCTGTTTGCGACGCGCACCGACCTTCAGCGCGGCATCGTGCTGATGCACCATGCCGTGGAGATGGAGGACTCGAAGGAGACGGTCCACAACCT
>JBBRIN010000667.1:0-2559 GCA_038221115.1 Tepidisphaerales bacterium | reverse complement strand
CACCTTCGGCGGCGTGACCCGCCAGCCGCGCATGATGACCATGGTCCCCGTGAACATCATGGGCAAGCGCTGGTACCTGTTGATCTCATCCCGCCTCTCCCAGGTCGACGCCATCGTCAACCGCATCTTCCGCAAGGCACTCTACTGGTCCGTCTTCGTCGTCATCGCGATGACCGGCGTGCTCGTCTCGACCAGCGTCTCCATCATCCGCGGACGTTCCCGCCTCGAGCAGGAACGCCACAACGTCCTCACCCGCGAAGTCAACCAGGCCCGCGAGATTCAGAAAAACTGGCTCCCCCAGCGCAAGATCACCGTCGCAGACGTCGACATCTCCGCCGCCAACCAACCCGCCAGCCAGATCAGCGGCGATTTCTACAACTGGTTCGAGCTCCCCGACAAACGCCTCGTCGTCACCATCGGCGACGTCACCGGCCACGGCATGTCCGCCGCCTTCCTCATGGCCACCACCCAACTTCTCGTCCGCTCCACCATGATGCGCATCGGCGACCCCGCCGCATGCCTCGAAGAAGTCAACCGCCAGCTCTGCACCCAAATCTTCGTCGGGCAATTCGTCACCATGCTCATCATCATCATCGACCTGAATGACAAGCAGCTTCTCGTCGCCACCGCCGGCCACTATCCGCCCCTCATCAGCGACGGTGAATCCTTCCAGCCTCTGACCATCGAGCCTCAGATCGTCCTCGGCGTCGAGTCCGACGCCCAATACCGCACCGAGGAGTTCGATCTTCCCGCCGGCGCCAGCCTCGTGCTCTACACCGATGGCGTCCTCGATGTCGAGAACCCCGCCGGCAAAAGATTCGGCTCCGATGGCCTTCGCCGAACCCTCTTTGGCAAATTCCCAAGCGCACAAGCGCTGATCGATTCGCTCCTGACCGGCGTCGACCGCTTCAAAGGCAACACCCCCCTCCCCGACGATCTCACCCTCGTTGCTATCCAGCTAGCCCCCACCCCCTCCCGACGTGCCCCCGCCAGCGCCGCCGGCCACTGACCGCAAAAAGATCGCGTACAGCACTTCGGCCGCCCTATCATCATCCGAAACTCAGTGCGCCCCCCCGACCGGCAACGCACGTTGGCCTAATTCCTCCTTTCACCCGCGCCCCGCGCACAGTATCTTCAATTCAGACATGGCCAAGACCCACAAAAACAAAACGCCGCCCCCGACCCCAGGCCAGGTCCTCGTCGCCTCGCCGCGCCTTGGCGACCCCAACTTCGCCAAAACCGTCATCCTCATGCTCCGCCACGACGGCGAAGGGTCCCTGGGCCTCGTCCTGAACCGCCCGCTCGAGCTAACCATCCAGGAAGCATGCGAGCGCGTCCTCGAAATCCCTTGTCGCGTCGAAGGCCCCCTCCACCAGGGCGGCCCCTGCGAGGGCCCCCTCATGCTCCTCCACGCCGACGCGACTTCCGCCGAGCTCGAAGGCGATCAACAAGTCGTACCCGGCGTATTCTTCGCCCCCGAAAAGGACCGCGTCGAAAGTCTCCTCTCCGCCGCCCCAGCCCCCGTCAAGTGCTACGCCGGTTACGCTGGCTGGTCCGCCGGTCAGCTCGCCGGCGAGATGGCCGAAGGCGCCTGGCTCGTCTTCCCCGGCACCCACGACCTCATCTTCGACAACGGCCCCGAAGACCGCCTATGGCCCAAACTCATGACGCGCCTCACTCTCGGCGGCCACATCGACCCCCGCCTCATCCCTGACGATCCAACGGTGAATTGAGAGCAACAAGGTGGCGAACTACACTTCGCCCGAGGGCGCGCAAGTTATATCCCCCCTCCAGCGCGCTGACGATGCGCCCCCCGCAATGCTTCTCCGCAACCGCAACCAGTTGCCGCGTCATCATCTCAAATCCCTCTTCGCTCAAATTGATGTCCGCCAGCGGGTCATCGCGATGCGCATCAAACCCCGCCGAAATCAGCAGCATCTCCGGCCGGAACTCATCGATGGCCGGAATCACCCGCTCCTCCATCACCTTCAGATAATCCTGATCCTCCGCGCCCGGCTGAAACGGGATATTCAACGTATATCCGCGCCCCGCCCCCGTGCCCGTCTCCCACTCGTGCCCCGACCTCGGATAACATGTGCGCGGGTGTTGATGTAGGCTCACGAACAAAACCGACGGATCATCCTCAAGACACGCCTGCGTCCCGTTGCCGAGGTGAACGTCAAAATCCACGATCGCCACCCGCCCCACCCCATGCCGTTTCTGAAGATATCGCGCCGCGATCGCCACGTTCGACAAAACACAGAACCCCATCGGCCGATCCGGCTCAGCGTGATGCCCCGGCGGCCTCCCTGCCGAGAACGCCCGCCGCACACGTCCCTCCACCACCGCATCACAGCAGTTCAGCACCGACCCCAGCGACAATAGCGCAATCTCATAAGCGTTCGCCCCCACCGGCGTGTCGCCCTGATCCAGCACCCCGCCTCCCATCTGACAAATCCGCTTAATCCGCTCGATCATCTGCGGCTGATGAACCAACAGCGGCCATTGCTCCTCCGCTGGTGTCGGCACAATCTCCAGCAGCGCCGGCCCACCCACTGC
>JBBRIN010000666.1:0-2559 GCA_038221115.1 Tepidisphaerales bacterium | reverse complement strand
GGCGACCGAGGTGCGGGTCGTCGAGTACGAGCGGGTCGCACGATACGTCGAGGCAGATCGTCTGGAACGATCATCGAGCAGCGTCGCCGTGCAGATTTATGTGGCAATCGTATTGGCCAACGGTTCGATGTGCTTCTGAATTTCGGCGATGGAGTCGGGAAGCGCGCCGTGGCCGAATCGCTTCCACCAACTGATGATCGTCACGCCGATCAAGCGGCCGGCGGTCTCGTCGTGAAGCTCGATATCGCCGTCGTCGTTCTCGTCGCCGATGGCGGGAGTTTGCATTTCGGTTCTGAGACGCAGGTAGAGCACGTCGGCGAAGACGTCGTAATGGTACGAGACGACGCCGTTGATCAGGCCTTCGACGGTTTCGATGGTTACCATTCGCGTGATCCTTTCGTGCGAGAAGTCAGAAACGCCGGCTTCACGAATCCGCCGTTAACGTCCGCCACGACGGCGATCATTATAGCGGGCCTTGGACCTTTGCCGTAGTAGGTTCGACATTCGGGATCGGAGAGGCTGAGGTGGATGGCGATTGGACTCCGGACCGCAGCCTCCGCAAGTTTGCGGTGCCGAAGCATTTCCGGATGACGCTTGAGGATGTGGCCGACCCAGGTGAAGTCGTGCAGCGTCAGATGGCGTCCAAGTGGATCAGCGAGAAGAGTGTCGCCCAATGATCCTCCGGCAATGGTGTGACCGGGCCATGAGCGCCCCGGTTGCGAAAGACTATGACGTCTGAATCGCATTCAGCAAATCATCAGCTACACCCCATCGAGTTCCCGCAATTCAAACACTTGTAACAGGTGCCAGAGCGGATGGTGATGGAGCCGCAGACGTCGCAGGCGGGGGCGTCGGCCTGGAGCTCGGAGGATTGCCGGCTGACGGGATCGACGACGATCGCCAGGCGCAGGTTGACCGCGGAAGGGGTGGAGGAGGGGGAGACCTCGGGGGCCTGGTGCTTGGGGGAGTGGAGGGTTTTTAACTCTTCATCGGTGGCGTCGGCGTAGGTGAAGGGCTTGGCGTCGGGCTTGGCGTGGGGGCCGTGGCCGTTGCCGTTTCCATTGCTGGTGCGGGGGCGCGATTCGGGGGGGAGGGCGGAGGAGTCGGATTTGAGATTTGAGATTTGAGATTGGGGAGGGGCGGAGGAAGAGCCCCCACCCTGGCCCTCCCCCGGAGTACCGGAGGAGGGGATGTTTGGGGAGATTTTGGAGAGGGGAGAGGGAGAGGAAGAGGCCCCCTCACCCTTGCCTTCTCCCGCCGGAGTACCGGAGGGCGAGGGAATTGCGGCGGGGCGCTTGGGGGCGTTGGCGGCGCGGTAGCCGGGGATGAACTCCATAGCGAGCCAGCGGAAGATGTAGTCGACCAGAGACTTGGCGATGGGGATTTCGCGATTTCTGGTCATGCCGCTGGGTTCGAATCTTACGTGTTCGAATTTGCGGACCAGGCTCTCGACGGGGACGCCGTATTGGAGGGCGACGGAGACCAGGGTGGCGATGGTGTCCATGAGGCCGCCGATGGTGGAGCCTTCCTTGGCCATGGTGATGAAGACTTCGCCGGGGGAGCCGTCGTCGTAGAGGCCGACGGTGATGTAGCCTTCGTGGCCGGCGACGTCGAACTTGTGGGTGATGGCGCGGCGGGTATCGGGCAGGCGGCGGCGCAAGGGGCGCTCGACGATACGCTCGATGATTTTTTCTACGGTGTGGACGGTGGGGGAGAGGTTGTCACTCTTCAGTACTGAGTGCTGAGTGCTGAGTGCTGAGGTGGCGGAGACGAGGTCGGCGGCGAGTTCGTCCTTGGCGGCCTGGATGTTATCCTCGTCGTCTTCTTCGGTCTTGTCTAGGTCTTCGTCGGATTTGACGTTCAAGGGTTGGCTGAGCTTGGAGCCGTCGCGGTAGAGGGCGTTGGCTTTTAGGCCGAGCTGCCAGCTGAGGTGGTAGGCGCTTTTGATGTCTTCGGATGTCGCTTCGTTGGGGAGGTTGATGGTTTTGGAGATGGCGCCGGAGAGGAAGGGCTGGGCGGCGGCCATCATGCGGATGTGGCCTTCGACGTGGATGAAGCGGGTGCCGTAGCGGCCGCACTTGTTGGCGCAGTCGAAGACGGGGAGATGCTCGGGCTTGAGGAGGGGCGCGCCTTCGATGGTGCCGCGGCCGCAGATGACGTCGTGGGCCTCGGCGATCTGCTTCTTTGTGAAGCCGAGCTTGGTGAGGAGATTGAAGCCGGGGGACTGGCGTTCGGCTTCGGAGACGCCGAGGCGAACGAGGGTTTCGGGAGCGAGGGACCAGGGGGAGAACGCGAAGGCGAGCTCGAACTGGGCGGGGAGGGAATGTTCGATCTTATCGAGCTCGGCGTCGGTGAAGCCGGCGAGGCGCAGGGCGTCGCGGTTGACGTGGGGGGCATTGTCGAGGGTGAGTGTGCCCATCACGTAGGCGAGGATGTTGGAGATCTCGCTCGGGGCGTAGCCAAGGTTGACGAGGGCGGGGCGGAGGGACTGGTTGGCGATTTTGAAGTAACCGCCGCCGGCGAGCTTTTTGAACTTGACGAGGGCGAAGTCGGGCTCGA
>JBBRIN010000665.1:0-2568 GCA_038221115.1 Tepidisphaerales bacterium | reverse complement strand
AAGCCCCGGCGCTAGCGCCTGTTCGGGGTCGATGAATTCAGTGCCACCGCCTCCCGAACGAGTGCCCTGAGCGCGGCCTGATTGATCTTCTCTCCCTCGCGAATGTCGATCGCGCGCCGGGTGTTCCCGTCAAGGCTCGTGTTGAACAATCCATCGGGGTCCTTCAACTTGGCCCCTTTCGCGAAGGTCAGCTTCACGGCCGGCGCGCCGGGACTTGTAAGGCTCGCCCGTACAGACGATGCCGCCCCCTGCCCCGTGGAGAGACCAGACCGGAGTTCCCCTCCACTTCCACTCCTCGACGATTCTCGCATCGGCCTTCCGGATGATCGCGCGGACCTGAGCCAGCACCCTCCCTCGCCACCCTCCCTCGCCCCCCGCCCCCAGCTCCTCGATTCGTCCGTCGATCAGTTCGGAGGGTCGCTTGCCTTCGGGGGCAGGGGAGGCTGTCTCATGCTCCTTCATCGGTCGCCTCCGAGGGTGGGGGGGGTGCTTCAAACGGTCACTCCTCATTCTTCAGTAAGCGTAACAGGCCAGAACTGCCGGGAACTCTAAACCGTCGCAACGGCCACCCCACATTCCGGACACCGTTCCCGCGTGGCACGAAGATCGTACCCGCAGGCCGCGCAATGGCCCCCCATCTTTCGCCCCCGCGCCCGCACGCCAGACCGCAGCCGCAGCATCGTCAACCCCGCCGGCATCACCGCCGCCGACGCCGCGAGACTCCAGAACGGCGCGAACCCGGTGGCGTGCAATGTGCCTCGGCCGGCGTTGCGCTTCTGATACCACGCGAAGTTGCCCCGTTCCCAATGCGAGTCCTGATCGCCCGCCGAGCCGCACAGAAGCATCACATAGTTATACGGGAATTGGGCCACGTCCCGCTGGTACCGCAGCCGGTGAAACTCGGCGGGATAGCTCGACCAATCGGTGACGAGCAGCCCGACCACGACTTGCCCTTTCGCCGACCGAACCGCTCGCCAGCCCCCGTCGTTTGCCCAATTCAGCCCGTCCGACAGCCGGTAGCTCCGTGCCCATAGCACGCAAATCGCCACACAACACAGCAGCGACACCGCCGAGCAGATCGTGAAAAAATATCGAACGATGCGGCCCACTGAGCCTCCAGCAGATGCTGCCTCACCTGCGTTCCGCGAGCCGTGCCTTGGCGTTGCGGTACGCTGAGGCGGTGTCCTCGGACGGAGAAGCCTCCGAATGGGTGTAGATTTCGGGCGTCGAGTTAATAATCCTTCTCGATGCGCGGCATTTCCCTCCATCGTGTGACGCACCACGATGCAAGTTGTTCGGCTCGGGAGGTCCCACCCAGATACGCCGCGCCCCTCTGCCCCTCGATTAACGATGCATCACTACTTCAAAACCGGTATTCCAGCTCATGGCGAGGGGGTGCGCCTGATCCTTTATGCCGCCGTGAAGATTCCGAAGAACCGGCTAGACTGTCTCAATGGACCCGACCCGCCGCGCCACTCTCGTCCTCCTCACCCTCGCCACGCTTTCGTCCCACGCCGCCACCCCCGCCACCCAACCTACCGGCCTCATTCTCATCCAGCAAGGCACACTGCCCATCATCCTCTCCGCCCCGCACGGCGGCCAAGCCCCGATCCCCGGCGTCACCTTCCGACAGGGCGCCAACGCCAGCAAGTTCGTCACCGTTCGCGACACCGACACCGACCTCCTCGCGCAGCGACTCGCCGCCGCGATCGAAAAAAAATTCGGCGCTAAGCCCCATCTGGTCGTCGCCCGCTTCGCCCGCAAATACGTCGATCCCAATCGCCCCGCCGAGGACGCCTACGAATCTCCCGCCGCCGCGCCGTATTACGACGCCTACCACGCCGCGCTCAAGAAAGCCTGCGACGTCGTCCAAACGCACTACGGCCGCGGCATCCTCCTGGACATCCACGGCCAGGCCGCCGAATCCGCCACCATCTTCCGCGGCACCGCCGGCGGTAAATCCGTCTCCGCTCTCACCGAACGCTTCGGCAAGGACGCGCTCATCGGCCCGCAAAGCGTGCTCGGCTTCCTCGAATCCCAAAAGTCCTACAAGATCTTCCCCGCCGCCAGCGCCGAATCCCAAACCGAAGATAAGCGCTTCGGTGGCGGGTACATCGTCCAAACCTACGGCAGCCACCGCGGCACCCACATCGACGCCATCCAACTCGAGTGCGGCTCCAAGCTCCGCGCCGCCGATCGCTCGACCCAGACCGCCGCGGATCTTGCCGATGCGCTTGCCGTTTTCGCCAAAGCGTATCTCCCCCCCATTCCGCCGAAGTAACCGTTTACTCCTCCGGCGCCGCCTTCCTTTTTTTCACCAAAGGGGGCGGCGTCTCCGACAACGCCATCTTCTTAAACTCATCCATCCGCGCCTGCCACCCCGCCGACAGCTCCGACACTTTCTCCGGATGCTGGGTCGCGAGGTTTCTCATCTCGCAACGGTCCCCCTTGATGTCATATAGCTCCCACGGCCCATCCTCCCCGGCCGACACCAGCTTCCAATCCCCCACCCGAATCGCCCGGTTATCCTGGTGATACCACCAGAAATAATCGTGCGCCACGCTGTTG
>JBBRIN010000664.1:0-2580 GCA_038221115.1 Tepidisphaerales bacterium | reverse complement strand
ATTGTCTTGCCCGGATCGGGGGCGAGGCAGGCACCGAGGATGTTCTGGATCTGGTGTTCAAAGAATTCTGCATCGGGAAGTAGTTGCGATGACATCCGGCAAATACGACGTGATCGTGATCGGGGGGGGTCACGCCGGATGTGAGGCAGCGGCTGCTGCCGCTCGCTGCGGCGCGCGCGTCGGCCTTGTCACCCATCGTCTCGATACGATCGGGACACTCTCATGCAATCCGGCGATCGGCGGGATCGGCAAGGGGCATATCGTACGCGAAATCGACGCCTTGGACGGGCTTATGGCGGTCGCGGCCGACCGGGCCGGTATACACTTCAAGGTCTTGAACCGACGCAAGGGTCCTGCAGTCCATGGCCCTCGGGTGCAGGTGGATCGGAGCCTCTACCGTGGAGCCATACAAAACCTCCTTTCCGCCCAGCAGGGTTTGACGCTGATAAAGGGGGAAGTGGACACGCTTCGGATCGGCACCGACGGGCGTTTGACGGGCGTAGCACTCGTTGGCGGCACGGTGCTGGGGGCCGGCGCAGTCGTACTGACGGCGGGCACTTTCTTGCGGGGCATGTTGCACACAGGCGAACTATCCACCGCGGGCGGGCGGATGGGCGAGACCGCTGCGACTGGACTGAGCCGCCAATTCGCCGAACTTGGCTTCCCGCTGGGTCGGCTGAAGACCGGCACCCCGCCCCGCATCGAGAGGAACTCGATAGATTGGGATCACTTGGCAGCAGACTGGGGAGACGCGTGCCCAGAGCCAATGAGCGTCCTGACCGGTAGCATCGACACGCCTCAGGTCGCTTGCAGGGTCACCGCCACGAATGAACGAACGCACGACGTGGTGCGAGCGAGCATGCATCTCTCTGCCATTCGCAACGGACAGATCACCTCGGCCGGGCCACGCTATTGCCCATCGATCGAAGACAAGGTCACCCGGTTCGCCGACCGGTCCGCACACCAAATCTTTCTCGAACCCGAAGGTTTGGACAGCTCAGTCATATATCCGAATGGCATCTCGACAAGCCTTCCCATCGCCATTCAAGAACAGTTGGTGCATACTATAAAGGGGCTCGAAAATGCGCGCATCGGCCAGCCCGGCTACGCGGTGGAATACGACTTTGTCGATCCGCGCAGTCTACACCCGACGCTCGAATCCAAGCTTGTGGGCGGGTTGTTTCTTGCTGGCCAGATCAACGGCACCACGGGATACGAGGAAGCCGCTGGGCAGGGCATCCTGGCAGGTATCAACGCGGCAGGCATGAGCGGCGGCCGGAGCCCTCTCTCGCTTACGCGCGCCAACTCCTATATCGGCGTGATGGTCGACGATCTTACCAGCCTCGGGGTCACGGAACCATACCGCATGTTCACATCGCGCTCGGAGTTCCGCTTGAGCCTCAGGGCGGATAACGCGTGCGCTCGCCTGACGGAACTTGCTGCGCGACACGGGGCCGTGACGCAACAGCGGCTCGACTCTCATCTTTGTTTCAGTCAACGGGTGCGAGAAGCCAAGCGCATCGGGCACGCATATGTGCGTTCGCCAAATGAATGGCGTCTGCAGGGACTTGACGTGCGTGACGATGGTCGCCGCCGCTCATTGGTGGAGGTTATGGCAGGAGGTGCGCCAATGGCATTCGCTCGGCGCATCTTGGGCGTCGATGAGAAAGTATTGTGTGCCGTGGCGAATGACGCTTTGTATGCGAGGGCCGTCGAAGGACAGGCGAGAGAAGCCATGTCGATTGCGCGAGAACATCAGACAGCGATCCCGGCTGCTATGTTCGACAATCTACCCATCGCCCTTTCAGCAAATGCTCGTCGCGTGCTTCTCGCGCATCGTCCACGTTCCATAGGCGCGGCGTCCCGCCTGGAAGGGCTTACACCCGCATCCCTTGGCGTGCTTGCCCAGGCGGTTGCTGCATCGGCAGCCGGCTTTTGATCTCAAGCAGCGCTCATGTTTCACGTGAAACACATGCGAAGCTTGGTATCTTCGTCGATCTACTGCTTCAATGGAACACCACGGTCAACCTGATCGGACCCGGAACTGTCGACGATGTATGGGCACGCCACATAGATGACAGCCTATCACTGGCGCCTTGTCTGCACGCCGGGGAGAGGGCGCTCGATCTCGGCAGCGGCGCCGGTTTTCCGGGCCTCATCCTCTCGATCGCGACAGGCGTGGATTTCCTACTTGTTGAGGCCGATCTGCGTAAGGCGACCTTCCTCCGTGAGGCAATTCGCCACACCGGCGCACGGGCACGGGTTCATGCCGAGAGGGCCGAGAGTTTAACTGGAGTGAGGTTCGACATCATCACCGCGCGAGCGTTCGCACCCCTTGCTCGATTGATCACGCTGTCCCAGCATCTTCTCGATTTGAACGGAAGATACCTGCTGCTGAAAAGTGCGCGAATGGCCACCGAGGTAGCCGATGCCGAGCGTTGCCATGACTTTTCAATTGTGACCACGGCCGGCACTCCGCCAGGCGTGCTCGAACTCCGTCTCAAAGGACGAAATTGACATGACGACCCGAGCGAGGGTTGTCGCGGTTGTGAACCAAAAAGGCGGCGTGGGAAAGACGAC
>JBBRIN010000663.1:0-2593 GCA_038221115.1 Tepidisphaerales bacterium | reverse complement strand
CTGGCGGAGGCGGCGGAGGAAGCGCGTCGGCCGCGGTCGATCATCGTGCGGGCGGATTTTGTGAAGGAGCCGGGCCGAATGTTCGTGGGGGCGGATGTGGTCGTGTTCTGCGGATCGTTGAATACGTTGCCGGTGGAGCAGTTCTATGGGGCGCTGCGGACGGCTTATGAGGCGACGGCGTCGGAGCTGGTGTTTAACTTCTTATGCTCGGCGAAGTTGGCGGCGGCAAGTTATCTTCACTGGCATCGGGTGGAGGATGTGAGGAACTTCATGGAGGGACTCGGCGGAGAGGTGAGCGTGTTGCAGGATTATCTGAGCGGAGATTGCACGGTGCGGGTGAAGAAGGCGGAAGAGAATTTTAGCCGCGGATGAACGCGGATCAGAAAAGCCCTAAATGATCTTGATCTGCGTTCATTCGCGTTCATCTGTGGTTTCAAGTTCCATTCACAGATTGGCAAGTTCATGGTAGAGGGCGGCGGCGGTTCTGGTGCCGGCGTGGAGGGCGTCGAGGTCGAACTTTTCGTTGGGGGAGTGGACGCGGTCGTCGGGGAGGCCGAAGCCGACGAGGAGGGTGTCGAGGTTGAGATCTTGTTTGAGGAGGCCGAGGATGGGGATGGAGCCGCCTTCGCGCATGTAGACGGGTTTTTTGCCGAAGCCGCGTTCGATGGCGCGGGCGGCGAGTTCCATGGGGCGGCCGGTGAGGGGGACGACGACGCCGGGGGATCCGCCGAACGATTCGAAGGCGAGGGTGCAGCCTTTGGGGCAGCGGACTTGAAGGGTTTGGATGAAGGCGGCTTCGATTTTGTCGGGGTCCTGATGGGGGACGAGGCGCATGGAGATTTTGGCGGAGGCTTTGGAGGCGATGACGGTTTTGGCGCCGGGTCCCTGGTAGCCGGAGGTGAGGCCGTTGATGTCGCAGGTGGGACGGGCCCAGCGGCGCTCGAGGGTGGTGTAGCCCTTCTCGCCGATTAGCTCCGTGAGCTTCATTTCATTCTTGAAGGCTTGTTCGTCGAAGGGGAGGCGGGCGAACTCTTCGCGCTCGCGCGGGGTGAGCTCGTCGACGTCATCGTAGAAGCCGGGGATGGCGACGCGGCGGTCGGCATCGTGGAGGGTGGCGAGGAGCTGGCAGAGCGCGTTGGCGGGGTTGGGGACGGCGCCGCCGTACATGCCGGAGTGGAGGTCGTGGTCGGCGGCGGTGAGGGTGACCTCCATGTAGACGAGGCCGCGCAGGCCATAGGTGATGGCGGGGAAGCCGCGGGCGAATTGGTTGGTGTCGGAGACGACGGCGATGTCGGCCTTGAGGTCGGCCTTGCGGAATTTGACGAGGTGTTCGAGGTTTTTGGAGCCGATTTCTTCTTCGCCTTCGATGAGGAAGGTGAGGTTGATGGGCAGGCCGCCGGGGGTTTGTTGCCAGGCGCGAATCGCCTCGACGTGGCACCAGACCTGGCCTTTGTCGTCGACGGCGCCGCGGGCGTAGACGGCTTGCGTGCCGGCTTCGGTCGTGCGGACGGTGGGGTCGAAGGGGGGTGACGTCCAGAGGTCGAGGGGCTCGGGGGGTTGGACGTCGTAGTGGCCGTAGATGAGGATTGTGGGGCGACCGGGCTGGTGCCGGTTTTTGGCGAGGACGGCGGGGTGGCCGGCGGTGGGGGCGATTTCGGGGGTGAGGCCGCAGCCGCGGAGTTGATTGGCGAGCCATTCGGCGCAGCGTTGCATGTCGGCGGCGTGGTCGGGCCTGGTGCTGACGCTGGGGATGCGGAGGAAGTCTTTGAGGAGGTCGAGGGAGAGCTGGCGGCGGGCGTCGATGAATTGGAGGACGGTGTCGAGCATGCGGGGATGCTAGTTCAGGGGGGGCGATCGGTAAAGAGTGTGCTGTTTTTGGTTACGGGCGTGTTACGTTTTGTTACATAATGTTACATAAATTTGAAGTTTTATTAATATTTTGCTTACGCGTGTAAGCGTTTGGAATAGCGATGTTTATGAGCACGAGTTTTCGCGATATTGATTGACGTGTAACATCGAGGTGCGAAAACCGCGACCGGCGGTCGCGGCTTTACAAAGAGGGGCGGGGAGGGGACCGCAAGTCAGGTCGAGATGGTGACGGGTTCGATGACGTCGGCGGCGGCGATCATTTCGTCCTGCTCCTGGTTCATGCGGTAGAGGGCGTGGATGGAGCCGAAGCCGACGTAGAAGTAGCCGCCGGCGAAGATGAGCAGGAAGGGGACGGAGCCGCGGCCGAACTCCCAGACGATGGAGATGAAGACGCAGACGACCATGTAGCAGCCGAAGGCGATCTCGATCATGGGTAGGAGCATCTTCTTGAAGGTGAAGACGCTGGCGGGCTGCCAGTTGGTGGTTCGGGTGATGCCGGTCTGGCCGTACTTCTGGGTGCGAACGAATTCGGAGGGCTTGTTGCGGATATGGCCCCAGATGGCTTCGAAGACCGCCTTGCAGTTGTTGAGGCTGATGCCGACGCCGAGGGCCATGAGGGTGGGCAGGTAGAGAATGGATTTCCAGCCGGCGCGGCGGCCGAACAGCTCACTCTGGCCGAAGACAAAGAACGTGCTGGTGGAGCAGGTGGCGAGGACGAAGAGGG
>JBBRIN010000662.1:0-2596 GCA_038221115.1 Tepidisphaerales bacterium | reverse complement strand
TTTTTCTCGAAGCGTATCGGTGAACTCCCTATAGTCGGCAGCGTATAGCTGGGAGGACGCTTACTGCCGTCCCAAGTACTGACCGAGCCGGACCTTACCTCCGGTAGCTCTGGCCCATCGAGCCGACACTCATGACAACGACCACCCGGAAACAGCAAACCCTTTCGCGTGCCTGCGAGCTTGCCCTCCTCGAGCCCCGCCTTCTCTTCCATGGTGTGCATGACCCCTACGGCTACCTCGACATCACCCCGGCGCCCATCGCGTTTCATCACCGGCACGCGCATCACCGCGGCCCGGCGAGCGCCCTCTCGGCTAGCCCAAGGGTTGGCGACCGACACGGCTTTGTGCTCGGGCCCGTCAATCGTCGCGCCCTCAAGCGTCGCACCGTCACCGCCGCCAGCACTTCAGCCTCCGCCGCTTCCACCCCGAGTTCTCCCTTGAGCGCCGTTCCCGCGCTGAACAGCAATCCCGGCGCGAAGGCCACGATCTATCTGGACTTTGTCGGGGCCGCGGCAATGTCATGGGGCTCGTTCAGCGTCCCGGCAACGCCGGCCTACGATACCGACTCTGATCCGAGCACCTTCAGCGGCGCCGAACTCGGCAACATCAACGAGATATGGTCGCGCATCTCCGAGAAATTCTCGCCTTTCAACATCAACGTCACTACCGTCGACCCTGGCAGCTATGCCAACAGAGTGGCTCAGCGGATAGTCGTCGGCGGCGCGGGCGCCTGGCTTGGCTCCCTTGCCGGCGGGGTGAGTTACGTCGGTTCCTTCACCAACAGCAGCCCGAACACTTCCTGGGTTTTCAGCACCAACCTCGGCAGCGGCGACCCCAAGTACACTGCCGAGGCTGCCGCCCATGAGACCGGGCACGCCTTCGATCTCGGTCATCAGAGCGTGTACAGCGGCACCACCAAGACGAACGAATATAACCCGGGGACCGCGACCAAAGCGCCGATCATGGGCAACAGCTACAGCGCCGCGCGCGGCCTGTGGTGGTTGGGGCAGAGCGGTGCATCCTCGTCCACGATTCAAGACGATGTCTCCATCATCACCAACGCAACGAACGGCTTCGGTTATCGTGCCGACGACCACGGCAACACGGTTGGCACGTCTGACGCGCTGGCAACCGCCGGCACGACCATCATCGCGACCGGGGTCATCGAGAACATTGCCGACGTGGATATGTTCCGGTTCACCACCGGTGCGGGAGTCGACACCTTCACGTTGAACATGGCCCAATACGGAGGCATGCTCAACGGAACGCTGACGTTACTGGACCTGAGCGGCAATGTGCTGGCGTCGGCGGACACGGCGACGCTCGGAGAAGTCGTGAGCCAGAACCTCGCCGCCGGGACGTATGTGTTGGCGGTGGCCAGCCACGGCAGCAACGGCGACCTTGGCCAGTATTCCGTGGTTGGCGCGATCGTCCAACCGGCTGCCGTGCCCCCCGCCGCCGTCACTGGGCGACACGTCTTTTACAACAACAGCTATTGGGACGGGAACACGCCATCCGCCGGCCCCAGTGACGACGGGGCGATCGCTACCGATAAGCAGGCCCTGCTGCCTGGCCAGACCGCGACCGTTGCCAACTACACCAGCTACGACAAAGGCATCAATGGCGTCATGGTCGATGTCTCCGGGCTGGCGGCGGGGTCGGCGTTGTCGGCATCGGACTTCACCTTCATGGTGGGCAATAGCAATGACCCCAGTACCTGGTCGGCGGCGCCGGCGCCCG
The DNA here is from genome assembly GCA_038221115.1 of Tepidisphaerales bacterium. Lineage (GTDB taxonomy): Bacteria > Planctomycetota > Phycisphaerae > Tepidisphaerales > Tepidisphaeraceae > JANXVV01. Next base: position 856 of record JBBRIN010000662.1, on the reverse strand, counting down.
CGACCGTGCTGGTGCGGCGCGGCGCTGGCGATGGTGGGAGCGATCGGGTGGAGTTGGTGTGGGCGGACGGAGCCATTCAGAAGCAGTGGTTGCAGGTGACGATGCTGGCGGATGCGGCGACGGGCTTGTCGGTGCCCGACACTTTCTATTTTGGCAATGCGGTGGGTGAGGCCGGCGACAGTGCGGGGAATGCGATGGTTGACGTAACGGATGAATTGAGTGCCCGAAACAACCAGACGGGGTTCCTCAACCCTGCCGCCTTAACAAACCCCTACGACTATAACCGGGACCGGATCGTGGACGTGACGGACCAGTTGATTGCGCGGAACAATCAGACGGGCCTATTCTCGCGGCTGAACCTGATTGCGGCGCCCGCACTCGCGTAGGTCTAAGTGCTGTTGGATCACCTCAAGGGGGTCGTAAGCGTGCCGCTGGCGGCGTAACAGGTCGGCGTGCGCGTTGCTTTTGATGCGGCTGAGGTTATCGGCCCGGCGTTCGATCCCTGGCTTGGCGCGGGCGAAACTTCTGGCATTGAAGCGGGGCGCGATTTCACTACACTGGGCAGGTTCAGGATCTGCGCCGTTCAAAGCGCCCACGCCGACTCTGGTGTGGGCTATAATTTGAGCCGATGGGGAAAGTGGAGCCGCTGGCTTTCGAGGGCGGATGCGAAGGTCGGGATTTTGCCGGAGTGAACGCATGGCGGTAGCCAACGAAGTGGAGAGGAAACCCGCCGGGGCGGCGTCGCCGGCGGCGCCCGCGGCCAAGCCGGCAACCGCCAACAACGGTGACGCTGACCCGCAGCGCGGAGCCGTCGAGCGCGACCGCCTGCGCATGATGATGTTGATCCGCCGCTTCG
>JBBRIN010000661.1:0-2597 GCA_038221115.1 Tepidisphaerales bacterium | reverse complement strand
ACTGGCGCGGCGCGTGCGCGATCGACACGCCGACCCCGACCGCCGCAACGGCCAGGCCGATCGCCAGTACCTTCAGCCACCGCCGCATGGATTACCCGAGGTTCTTGATGATCTCGTCCGCGAACTCGCTGCACTTGATCTTCTTCGCCCCTTCCATCTGCCGGGCGAAGTCATAGGTGACAGTCTTCGCGCCGATCGCGTCGTTCAGCCCTTTGATGATCAGGTCAGCGGCTTCCTGCCAGCCCAGGTATTCGAACATCATGACGCCCGAGAGGATGACGGAGCCGGGGTTGACGATGTCCTGGTCGGCGTACTTGGGGGCGGTGCCGTGGGTGGCTTCGAAGATGGCGTGGCCGGAGATGTAGTTGATGTTGCCACCGGGGGCGATGCCGATGCCGCCGACCTGGGCGGCGAGGGCGTCACTGAGGTAATCGCCGTTGAGGTTGAGTGTCGCGATGACCTCAAATTCTTCAGGGCGGGTGAGAATTTGCTGGAGGGTGATGTCGGCGATCGAGTCTTTGATGACTAAACCGGCGCCGGGCTTGCCTTCGGGGATTTTGCACCAGGGGCCGCCGTCGATCTCGACGGCGCCGAAAACTTCCTTGGCGAGCTGGTAGCCCCAGTCGCGGAAGGCGCCCTCGGTGAACTTCATGATGTTGCCCTTGTGGACGAGGTTCACCGACTTCTTCTTGTGCTTTATGGCATACTCCATGGCGGAGTAGATCAGGCGCTGGGAGCCTTGTTTGCTGACGGGCTTGATGCCGATGCCGACCTGGAGGGTCTCGTCGGAGCCGTGACCGAGCTGCTTGCGCCAGCCGGCGACCTTTTCGAGGGAGCCGAAGCGGACCTTCCCGAAGCCCTTGGGGTCGGACTGCTTGAGGAATTCGAGGACCTTGACGGCTTCGGGGCTGCCGGCGGCGTATTCGATGCCGGCGTAGATGTCTTCGGTGTTCTCGCGGAAGATGACCATGTCGACTTTTTCGGGGTGCTTGACGGGTGAGGGGACGCCGGTGAACCAGCGGACGGGGCGGAGGCAGACGTAGAGGTCGAGCATCTGTCGGAGGGCGACGTTAAGGGAGCGGATGCCGCCGCCGACGGGGGTGGTGAGGGGGCCCTTGATGCCAACGAGGAATTGCTGGAAGGCGGCGACGGTGTCGTCGGGGAGCCAGTTGTTGAATTTGTTGAAGGCTTTTTCGCCGGCGAAGACTTCCATCCAGGCGATCTTGCGCTTGCCCTTGTAGGCTTTCTCGACGGCGGCGTCGAAGACGCGAACGGAGGCGCGCCAGATGTCGGGGCCGGTGCCGTCGCCTTCGATGAACGGGAGGATGGGGCGGTCGGGGACGTTGAGCTTTCCGTGGCTGATGGTGATGGGCTGGCCTTGGGCGGGGACGACGACGTCTTTGAAGGTGGGCATGGGGTCTCCGAAAAGCTTGTTTTGAGGAAGGGGGGAAAGGTATGGGAAAGGGGCGGGGAGGTCAAAGTGATTGGGGGTGGGATTTGAAATGCAACGTTCTGCAACCATACTCGTTCGACTGCGCTTGCCATGGGCCCTGGGTACCGTCCGCCGCCGAGTCCACGGCGTATCCCGCCTTGCGCAGTCCGGTACTCACCGATTCCCGGAGTCGCGCGGAATCTTCAATCAGCAGTAATCTCATGATGTCCCTTGCAATGAACACTCGTCCAATTCTCCTAAATTGTGTAACCTTGGCGAGTGTGGCCGATTCCAAGTCCGGCAGCGGAGCCATATCGAGGCTCCGCATGCGGGCCCATGTAAACCGATCCCCGATGGCCGAACTCAAACGCACTCAGCTCTCCGTCAGCCAGGAACGCGCCGTTCTGGTCGGCGTGATCCTCCCCGGCACCACCGCCGACCCCCGCGATCCCTTGGGTGAGCTCGCCTCTCTTGCCAAGACCGCCGGCGCCACCGTAGCCGCTCAGATCTTCCAGAAGCGCCACAAGGTCGATGCCGGCACGTACGTCGGCTCCGGAAAGGCCATCGAGATCGCCAAGCTCGCCAAAAAGAACAAGGCCAACATCGTCCTCTTCGACAACGACCTTTCCCCCGCCCAGATCGGCTCTCTGGAAAAAATCATCAACGAGGAAGTCGGCTCGACGTTCGGCCGCGGCATTAAGGTCCTCGATCGCTCCGAGCTCATTCTCGACATCTTCGCCACCCGCGCTCAAACCCGCGAGGCCAAGCTCCAGGTCGAGCTGGCGCAGATGCAATACACTTATCCGCGCCTCGCCCGCATGTGGGGGCATTTGGAGCGCCTCGCCGCCTCCGGCGCCGGCATGGGCATCGGTACGCGCGGACCCGGTGAAACGCAGCTCGAAACCGATCGCCGGCTCGTCCGCAAGCGCATCGCGGACCTGAAGGCCGACATTATCAAGGTTCAGGATCGCAAATCGCGCCTCGTCGCCCAGCGCAATCTCGCTCACTTCACAGTCTGCGTCGTGGGGTATACGAATGCCGGCAAGTCCACCCTCTTTAACACGCTAACCGCCGCCGGCACCTATGCCGACGACAAGCTTTTCGCGACGCTCGACACCAAGACGCGCGCGTGGAAGCTCGAGCGCGGCACCGAGGTCCTTCTCAG
>JBBRIN010000660.1:0-2610 GCA_038221115.1 Tepidisphaerales bacterium | reverse complement strand
CCCCGCTGAACGTGACGCGGACCTTGGGGCGTGACGTCCCGGCTCCAGGTTGTCCCAGGCTTCCGGTGACGCGTTGCGGTACCGCATCCGGCGTTTGCGAAGCCGCAGGCGGCGGGGCGGGCTTCTCGACAACGCTGCTGTTGGGCTTCGCGACCGACGGCGCGGGCATCACAACGCTCGTGCTCGCGTAGCTCATCGATTGCGTCGTCAGTTGCAGGTCATCCGCGAGCGAGCGAATGGGCTTGATGCCGAGCTTCTGCAACTCCCCGTGGTAGGCCTTCACCGCTTCCTCGGCTTCGATCTTCCCGTCGGCCAGCGCGCGCAGCAAGGTGATGAACGTGAGTTGATGCTCGGCGTTGTTGATCTTTCGGCCGTACAGCGCGGCCCGCGCGCCATATTTTTTTGCTTCGGTCAGTTGCTTAAAGGCGTCGTAGGTGGTGCCGCTGGCGCCGCCGAGGATTCCGGGGACTAGGTGCGGGTCGTAGGTCGCCAGCTCTTCCATGGCCTTGGGGCCGTGGTAGACAATTTTCAAGAAGACCGGGCGGCCGGCGAGCGGTACGCCAGCCAGGGTGCGAATGATCAGGTCGTTGATGTATCGGCCCAGGTCCGCCGGGCAGTGGTCGGCGCAGGCGTTGGGGTCGAAAAGTTCGAGGAAATGCCGAAACCCGACGTGCTCGGCTTCGATGCGAAAATCCTTGTACGCCAGCAGGGTGGGGTAGTCGAACTCCAGCTTGTTGTTTGGCGTGATGGAGTAAAGCCCCAGGTTCGCCCCCAGGTTTCGCTCGGCCGGCGTCGGGTCGACTTTGCCGCTCTGAATCTGCTCCAGTGTCGCCGTGCGAAAAGGGCGAGAGGGCTCGGCTCCATAGGTTCCGCCGGCGGGGAGATGGATGTCGGTCGTGTCATTCGCCCGGGAGGCGGGAGTGATGGCGGTGTTGTCGAACAGCCGCTCGCGGATGCAGAGCTGGTCGTTCGTGCTGGCCGAGGTCAGGACGATATCGACAAGCCCCTCCTTGATGACTTCCCGAATCTGCGCCCTGTAGTCGGCGAGCGACCGCCGTTTGCCGGTGACATGATCGACGCCGGTCGCGGCCAGACCGGTGGCCATGTCCGCGTCCTTGGCGTCGGCGAGGATAAAGTCCCTGCTTCCGCTAGGATCGCGGTGGATGTTGGCGAGTTTGAGGTCGAGGGACTTCTGCATGTCTGGTCCCCTCTTCCCTGTACACAGGGGAGAGGGTTAGGGTGAGGGGCAGGATGTTGATTCAGTGTTTAAGGTCACGTCAGCCCAAGCTCATACAGCAAGTTCATTAGAAAATAGACTTGGGCCGCCTCAGGATGATCTGTCATCGATATTTCATCCAGCCAGCCGACTAGGCGATGCCCGTCATTGCTCCATTTCCATAGTCGGTCCGCAAGGGCCGCGAGTTCTTCTCGCGGTTCGTCGGTGATCGATTCCATGAAGGCATCGACCAGTCGAGCGAGGCTTGATCGCTCATCTATTGCTCCACTATGGACGTCTTCATTCTGGCCCCTCACCCCGGCCCTCTCCCCTGAGTACAGGGGAGAGGGGGAAATCACTTGATCTGCGCCCATGTTCCATCCAGCGCCTTACAACTCGACTGGAACCCGCTCGCCTCCTTTGGCCACAGTTCCATTTCATACCGCTTGAGCACCCCGCCCTTGCCGACCAGCGTCGGCACGCTCGTACAAGTGCCACGGACGCCATACTCACCCGCGAGCTGGCTGCTCACCGGCAGGACCTTCGGCTGATTCAGCGCGATCGGATGGATCACCTCGGCGATGCTCAGCGCGACCGCTCGGCCAGCTCCGCCCTTCAGCGAAATGCACTCTGCGCCGCTCTTTTTCGTCCGCTCGAAGACTTTGCCCTGGGCCGTTGCGTTGAAGCTCGGCAGCTTGGAGAGCGGGATGCCGCCGGCCTCGGCGGTGCTCCAGACGGGGACCATGCTGTCGCCGTGCTCGCCGATGATCAGCGCTTTGATCTGGCTGGCCGGCAGGCCGGTTTCGAGCGCGATGAGCGAGCGGAAACGAGCCGTGTCGAGGACCGTGCCCAGGCCGATGACTTTCGCCGGGTTCCACTTGAGGGCGTCGATCGCGAGGCGGGTCAGGATATCGACCGGGTTGGAAACGACGAAGATGATCGCGTCTTTCTTCAGCCCCGCACCCTTGAGCGAATCGAGCACCTGCTTGAAGAGCGAGACGTTGCGGTTGATGAGGTCAAGCCGGCTCTCATCGGGCTTCCGCCGAAGGCCGGCGGTGATGCAGACGATGTCGGCGTCGGCGGTTTTGTCATACCCGCCGGCGTAGATCTTCTGGTCGCCGATGATGCTGGTGCCGTGGAGCAAGTCGAGCGCTTCGCCTTCGGCCATTTTTTCGTTGGCGTCGAGGAGGTGGATTTCGGAGACGATTCCGGCGCATTGGAGGGCGAAGGCTGCGTCAGAGCCGACACGACCGCCGCCGCCGATGATGGATACTTGCATTTCAGGTCCGTGCTAAAGTCGCAGCCATAAAACGTGGCCGGAAAACTCTGTTGTGGCACGGGCGTCTCGCCCGTGTTTTGTGCGCGGATGTTTGAAAAAGACGTCCGTCGCAAGC
>JBBRIN010000659.1:0-2611 GCA_038221115.1 Tepidisphaerales bacterium | reverse complement strand
CCGACCCCGCCCCCACTCCCCCCGACCCCGCTCCCGCCGCCACCGCTCCCGCCGACGCCGCAGCCCCCGCTACAGCCCCCACCGCAACACTTGGAACCGAAACTGCAAACTTCGTCATCGAACTCAAAAAAGCCGGAGCTCAACTCACCGTCGAACCCTTCAAGCCCATCCCCGACGCCGACGAACGCGAAACGCTCTACGGACAAGTCGGCCGCTGGGTCAAGAAGGTTTCCGCGACGCCTGTCTTTACCGAATGACGCGCGTGCGGGCGCCTTGTAACCATTCCCGAATCCCCAAATCACTTCTTCTCGCCCGCCCGCTGAACCACCACGGCCGGCCATTGATCTTCGTGGTAATACGCTTCCCCCAGCACCGGCCCCGACGGAAGCTCTCCCAGAATCTCATCGCCCGACTCCAGGTATCGCTCCTTCACCAGCGACAGAATGGGAGACGTCACCGGCTTGCGCGGCGCCACCTGATGCGGCGTCGGACCCGCGTGCCGCGCCAGAAATGCAACCTTGCTGTCCGCCGGGATGTTCACGAATATGAAATCCGGATCGCCGTTCGCATAACAAACCACTCGCGACCCCGAACCATCCAGGTGCGCCGCCGACGCGAAAATCGGCTTCGTCGTGTCCACCCATCGAATCAGCGAATACGATCGCACGTGGCACGTTTGCCACGCCCAATCGTCATCCTGCGTCAATCCCCGCGACAACACGCGCACCTTCGAGCCCACCGTCAATGTCGGTGTGTGCCATCGGCCCCAGAACGCCAGCGCACCGGAAAATACCACCGTCAGCAGCACCGCGAACACCGCCACCATCCGCGGCCGCCACAGCGCCAACCCCACCATCAGCAGCGAATAAATCGCCGCCGCCAGCAGAAAACGCCGCCGCGTCACCGCCGGCCAACCGCTCTTCCAGTTGGCCACCGGAAGAAATACTCCCTCGTCATAGCTCAACGCGCGCGGACCCGCCGGAGCCTGATGAATGGTCCACCACGCGCCATCGCCCGCGCGCTTCCACGGCCAATTCGCGTACGGCGGTCCCCCATCCCCGCCCCGCACCGCGAACGCGGTTCCGCACGCAACCAACGTGCTGAAATGTTGATCGTCCACCCGCGCAGCCGCCGCCGCATCCAGCACCACCGCGTCCAGCGACTCCCATGCTCCCCCTATCCCCGGCAACGGCTGCGCCGGGTTCAGTGCGATCGGAATCACCGCATCCGTGCCATAAATCAGCCCCGCCGCCCGCGTCGCTTCTTCCGCCGAAACACCCGCATATCCCACAATCCGCTGCCGCTCTTCCACCGGCTTCAACGCAAAATCCACCGTCCTGTCCGGCCCCGGCGCCGATCGGCAATTCAGCCGCTCCGCACGCCCGTCCAACGCCAGCCACGGAACCACCGCATTGATCGCGTTGCCGTCATATCGCACGAACGTCCAAACCGAACCCGATGACGTCAGGCACACCTGCCCGTCCCGTTCCTGTTTCGACTTCGGCGTCGCCACCACCTGTACCGGCATGTACCGCCCCGGGTGATAGTACCCTTGCAGCGGAAACGTGATCGCCTCATCCCCCGCGCGCGACCGCCCGACGCACACGACGAGCAGGCACACGACCCACGCAACGCGACATGTCATCCGCATTCCTCTTTCGCCCCGGAATGGGGCGCACTGCCCGCCACGCAGTCACTCGACCCAATCAACGTACTCTTCCCTGCTCGCTTGCGTCTTCGCGGGTCATTCCAGACCGCTCACACACCCAAAGCCACGGCCAACCGCAACACTTCCGCCACGCTCCATGCCTGCGCACAACATCCGACCGGCCGGTGCGGCTCCTCTCCCTCAAAGATCTCCGCGATCTGCCCGATACACCCCCGATCCATCGAATCGATCAACGGCTGCAACCACACCCGCGCCTGCCGCATCGAGTCCGCCGACCTCTCATTCACCCGCAGATACGCGTCCAGAAACGCCCCCATCAGCCACGGCCACACCGCCCCATTGTGGTACGCCTGGTCGCGATTCAGCTGGGCCCCCGTATATCGCCCTTTGTAGTTCGCCTCCCCGCGCGCCAGCGTCCGCAGTCCGAACGCCGTCAACAACTCCCGCCGCACCACCTCCACCACCGCCCTCTGCTGCTCCGCGCTCAATGGGCTGTAAGGCAGGCTCACCGCGAAAATCTGATTCGGCCGAAGCTGCGCATCCTTAAACGTCTCCCCGATCACATCGTATAGCCCCCGGCTCGAATCGACCCAAAACTTCTTCACAAAGCTGTCCCCAACCTTTGCCGCCAGCCCCTCGCGCCCCATCAGCTTCAACGCGCTGTACCACAGCGCGTTGATCTCTACCGCCTTGCCGGCCCGTGGCGTGAACGCGACGCCGTTGTATTTCGCGTCCATCCACGTCAGTTGCGTCTGGTCATCCCCCGCCGATATCAGCCAGTCCGCCGCATCCATCCGGATGTGATAGCGCGTCCCGCGCTCATAGCCGTCCAGAATCGCGTTGCACGCCGGCGACAGCACCGACTCGTATGTCCGCCGATCGCCCGATGCACCCACATACGCATGACAGGCATGGATGAACCACAGGCTCGCATCAACCGTG
>JBBRIN010000658.1:0-2616 GCA_038221115.1 Tepidisphaerales bacterium | reverse complement strand
GGGTGATCGGCCGATCGCCACACGTCCGCTTCACTTCCGCGGCCGACGACTCATCCCCGCCGCCCCGCCAATTCCCAACAGCATCAACGCCGAGGGTTCCGGCACCACGTCGTACCCGATCGCATCCATCGCACGTAGATCGTTGTTCGTGATCGACAGCAGTTCACCGTTGGCCGCCGACGGATCCATGATCCCCAGGCCCAGATTGTCCTTCCAATGACTCGCCCCCACGCCGTCTCCAAAGTTGATGCCGTTTGAAAATGTCGCGATCGCTGTTGCGCCGCCATCCACCGAAAAGTACTTGGAAGTATTGTCGGCCGTCCAATCGTTCACGCCGATTCCTCCACCGCTCCCCAGGCTTCGCGGCGAAAAACGAAACAGATCGATCGGCGTGACAAACTTCATTTGATCGTCATTCAGCCCCGGCGCATTGCCATTCCCGTCGAGGGTATCAGCTCCGCTGATGAAGCCGAGCATGTGGCCGATCTCGTGGGCGGCGATACCCACAAAATCAACCTGGTTCGCACTGATGCCGTTGCTTCGATCGAAATCGTAAGCTTGCAGCGTGGTGAAATTGATCGTGGCATCCAGCAGCGTCGGATCATTCGGAAGCAGGCCGATCGCCTTGGCGTTGGCAGTCGTCATGCGAATGGTGCTGTTATTCTCCGGACCCGCCTGCCCGGGACCGCCCTGGCCCGTGTCGAAGTAAGGCGTCGAGCTGACGACGCCTGTCGGACTGTTCGCCGTCCGATTGATCAGCATGGAAAATCCACCGCCCGCCTGAAGCTTGCTCGTACTGGACGTGTCGTCCGCGCCCTTCATGTCATTGATCAATGCCTGCCGGACAGCGGAGTACGAGAATGGATCAAAGAACGCGCCCGTCGAGCCGATTTGCCCGGCCGGCAACGCAACCGCGTTGATCCGGACATTGATCGTGATCGAATCATTCAGCCGCGCAGACCACAACGCCGCCGCCTGCGCCATGCCCGTCATCATCTGGGCGGAAGCGGCTCCCTGGTTGGTAATATTGAAAACCAACGCTCCCGATGCGTCGAACGCGCCCAACAGCAAAAACGCAACCGCTACTCCCACGCCCGTAACGCGGATCATTTGAACCCCTTTTAAGAATCCTCCTTCCTGCTCTGATCAACTGTACATCGTGTCCACCGGCCCGCATCAGAGCACCCAGCGTGGTTCCATGGCAACAAAAATGGCGTAAAATCCCGCCATGCAAAACCTGAAAAAACTCACCCCCTGCCTGTGGTTCGACGGCCAGGCCGAAGAGGCCGTCGCGTTCTACCTCTCGATTTTCAAGAACGCGAAGATCACCGACATCGCGCGCTACGGAGAAGCCGGCAAGGAGATCCACCAAAAGTCCCCCGGATCGGTCATGACCATCGCCTTCGAGCTCGACGGGCACCCGTTCACCGCCCTGAACGGCGGCCCCCTCTTCAAGTTCACCGAAGCCATTTCCTTCCAGATCTACTGCGACACGCAGGACGAAATAGATCATTACTGGGACGCCCTGACCAAGGGCGGGGACGAAAAAGCCCAGCAGTGCGGCTGGTTGAAGGATCGATTCGGCGTGTCCTGGCAGGTGGTTCCTACCATCCTGCCCAAGCTGATGAAAGGCCCCGATCCCGAAAAGTCCGGGCGAGCGATGAAAGCCATGATGCAGATGAAGAAGCTCAAGATCGATGAACTCGAGCGCGCCAGTCGCGGCTAAGGCTTCGCCGCCTCCGCATTCCACACCTTGATCTCGTCGAACAGCCCGTCCTTGCCCGCCACCCCCAGCTCGATCTTCGACTTCGTCGGATGCCCGATCCCCGAACTCTTAAGGAACGCCGCCGGCTTCCCGTCGATCGTCACGCGCATCGTGTCGCCAACCGTTTCAACCACCAGTGTGTACCACTTCCCAGCCTCCAGCTTCGCCGGATACGTCACGCTCCGCCCAGCCAGCAGCTTGGCCCGCTCCGCCTTCTTCGCCGGGTCTTTCATCTCGTAGATGTCGTTCTTCATCGAGCCATCCCGCTCGTCGATGATCGTCACGCCGTTCAACCGGACCTGCGCCCGGCACAGGTGCCCATAGTGCGACCCCGTGTACTTCCGATCGTCGAACTCGACGTCGATCATCGACGCGCCCTCGAACCGAATCTTCACCTCAACGACGCTGTCCTTCGTCGGGATCTCCAGCCCGTGTACCGCCGCGTGCGGCACGACCGCCGGCTTCCCATCCGCCGCCGGAGCCGTCTTGTCGCGCGTCTGCGTCCCCTTCAGCACCCCCTTCTCAACCACAAATGTCGGCACCACCGCATGCCACACCTTCGCCACCTCCGCCCCCTCAAAATCATCCGAAAACAGCATCTCCTTTTTGTTGGCGATCGGCGCGTCCGGCACCGCCGGCAACTCCGCGGCGAAAGCAGCGGTTGTCATAAAGACCCAGGCCAACGCGGGCAGTAATCGCATGTTCATGGTTGTCCCAAAGGGTTGAAGGTGCGGGAGATCACGACCGGCCCGCCGACGACGCGCCAGCCACTTCTAAAAGTCTAGCAAACCCGCAACCCCCCCGCCACGACTCGTGGACCGGAAGCTACCCCCAATAACTTAAACCGTCAG
>JBBRIN010000657.1:0-2623 GCA_038221115.1 Tepidisphaerales bacterium | reverse complement strand
GGGCTGGTTGCGGCGGAAGCTGTCGCGGAGCCATTGGTCGAGGACGTAGACGCTTTTGACGCCGGCGCGGAAGGGGTTGGGGCGAAGGAGGTCGGCCCATTTTTGTGCCCAGAAGTCGCCGTAGCGCGGGTCGTCGAGAAGATGGTCGATCCAGCGGATGCGCTTGTCGGTGGATTCATCGGCGAGGAATTCGCGGGTCTGCTCGATGGTGGGGAGCGAGCCGATGACGTCGAGGGACGAGCGGCGGAGGAATTCGGAATCGGTGCAGCCGGTAGAGGGGAGGATGCCGAGGGCCTGGAGGCGCTGGTGGGCGAGGCGGTCGATAAAGTTGTTGACGGGGAGGGCGGCGTAGGCGGAATCGGGGAGGAGGCGATCGGCGGGGACGGTGATTCGGGCGACATCGACGAGGCCCATGAAGCGGGCGACGATGACGCCTTCGCCGGCGGTTGAGCCGACGCGGACGATGCCGTCATCGGCGACCTTGGCGAGCTCTTTATCGTTCGAGGTGAAGTCGGCGAGGGAGGTGACGTCGCGGGCGGAGCCGTCGGAGTAGCTGGCGCGCACGAGCAGGGGTTGGGTGGCGGCTTTGCGGTAGCGGCGCTGCTTGGGGTACACCTCGATGCCGGTGAGGGCGGGTTCGGCGTCGCGCGAATAGGACATGCCCTGTTCGATCCAGCGGGTGAGGAGGCGGTGGGCATCGGAGCCGACCTCGAAGCGCTTGCCGCCCTTGTGTTCGAGGGCGAGGGTGGGCTTTTTGAGGAGGAGGCTTTCTTCCGGGGCGGCGGGGAAGACGCGTCGGCCGCGCGCGTCTTTGACGATGGCGCGATAGTCGGATCGCGGGTCGTAGGCGAAGACGGAGAGCTTGAAGCCGTTCTGGCCCTGCGGCTTGGCGTGACAGGAACCCGCGTTGCATCCGGCCCGGCTTAGAACGGGCATGATGTCGGAGACGAAGCTGATCGTCTCAGGCGGCGCGGGGGTGATGGTGACGGAAAGCGTCGTGGTTTGGTTGGCGGCGGTGATGGTGATGCGGGTTGAGCCTGCGGACACGGCGCGGAGGAGGCCGGAGGAGTCGATGGTGGCGATGGAGGAGAACTCGGAGGTGAAGGTGGATTCTGCGGTGACGTCGGTGTCGAAGAGACCCTGGTTGGTGAGGGTGACGGACAGGCGGTGGGTGGTGGTGGCGGGGAGTGTGAGGGACTCGGGCCAGGCTTTGAGGGCGGGTTGGGTGGATGGAGCGGCGGCTACGTTGAACGTGAGGAGGGAGAGGAGGATGATCGGGCGGGGGAGCATTTTTGATTTGGCAGCGCTGTTTTTTTTTAGCTGATTGGCTCGAGTACGAGTCAAAGTCGCGGAGTGCCGCGACACATGGGCTGGTAGCCCATGCCACGTGACATTACGGCGGCAGCTTAGCCTCTAGTTTATTGTTGGTGGAGGACCAGACGTAGATGGAGCCATCGTGCGAGCCGACAAAGACGGTGCCGTCCTTGGCGATGGCGGCGGTGTAGAGAACGTCGGGGGGGTCGGGGGCACCGGGGGGGTCGGGGGGGGCGGCGAACGATTTTTCAGGGCGGTCTTTATTTTCGATCGAGGAGATCCGGGCGACGCCGTCTTCGCAGGCGGTGAGAAGGCGCTTGTCGTCGATCCAAGTGAGGTCGGTGACGCCGGCAGAGTTGGTGATCAGGGACGTGGTCTGGTCGTGGGTTTTGAGGTCCCAGATTTTGATTTCCCGGTCGGCGCCGGCGGAGGCGAGATGGAGGCCGTCGGGGCTGAGGGCAACGGCCATGACCTGGGCGATGTGGCCTTCAAATTTGGCGAGCTCGCGGGCGTCGGGGAGGGACCAGGTTTTGACGAGTTTGTCGGCACCGGCGCTGGCGAGAAGTTTTCCGTCGAGGGAGATTTTGATGGAGGACACGGCGTCGGCGTGAGCGGTCCAGGTGGGCAGGGGGTCGCCGCTGGGAATGCGCCAGGCGCGAATGAGGCCGGGGAGACCGGGTTCGCCGTCACCGGCGTAGAGGGTAGCGCCGTCGAGGGAAAATGCGAGGGCGATAACGCGGCCGGGGGGAGTGGTGAGATCTCGAAGTGGCGCTGAGGATTTCAGGTCAAACAGGCGGATGTGGCGGAACCCGCCGGAGGCGAGGAGGGCGCCGTCGGGCGACCAGGCGAGGGATTGGACGAGGTCGTGGGGAGTGGCGAGGTCGGTGATGAGGGGGCGATCTTTGGCGGACAGGTCGAAGATTAAGATATGGTCGCCACGAGCGGCGGCGAGGCGCTTCTGGTCGGGGGAGATGGCGAGCGCCATCACGGGGTGATAGGTGCGCGGGAGCGGACGGAGGACAATGGCGCGGCTTGCGGCGGGTCGGGGAGCGGCGCTGGCGATGAGGAGCTTTTCGTCCCAAGACGCGCCGGCGTTGATCCAGGTGGTGAGGGCGGTGATGTCGGAAGCCGTTAGCTGTTTCTTGGGCGGCATGTGGGGATCGGCGTCGGGGGTGAGGGCGGCGATGATGGGACTTTTGGCTGCGTTGCCGGGGAGGAACGCGGGGCCGTCATCGCCGCCGTCGAGGGCGGACCGGCGGGTGGAGAGGGTGAGGCCGCCTTTTTGTTTATCGGGGTTGTGGCAGGTGTA
>JBBRIN010000656.1:0-2629 GCA_038221115.1 Tepidisphaerales bacterium | reverse complement strand
ATGTGCGTCTCCCCCGGTTCGCCGTGCGTGGGCGCCGCCTGCGTGTAATTCTGCGCAATCGGCATCCGTCTTCCAAACCCAAACGCACGGCTGGTCACCTTCAGGCCCGGCGCTGCCTGGCGGCGCTTGTATTCGGAGCGGTCGATGAGCTTGACGATGCGTTCGACGGTGGCGGGGGGGTAGCCGTCGGCGATGATTTCCTGGATGCCCATGTCCTGCTCGACGTATCGGTAGAGGATGGCGTCGAGGATATCGTAGGGGGGCAGAGAATCCTGGTCGGTCTGATTGGGCCGCAGCTCGGCGCTGGGCGGTTTGGCGATGGTATTGCGCGGGATCAGATCGCGGCCGGCTTGTTGGTTGATGTGTTCGGAGAGCTCATAGATGGTGGTCTTGGGGACGTCGGAGATGACGGCGAGCCCGCCGCACATGTCGCCGTAGAGGGTGCAGTACCCGACGGCGAGCTCGGACTTGTTGCCGGTGGTGAGGAGCAGGTGGTTGAACTTGTTGGAGAAGGCCATCAGCAGAACGCCGCGGGCGCGAGCCTGGAGGTTTTCTTCGGCGACATCGGGCGGACGGCCGGCGAAGGCGGGGGCGAGCGTCTGCTCGAACGCGTCGTGGATGTCCTTGATGGGAAGAATGTGGAATTGGATGCCGAGATTTTTGGCGAGCGCGCGGGCGTCGTTGACGGCGTGATCGGAGCTATAGCGGCTGGGCATCGCCACGCCGACGACTTTGTCCTTGCCCAGCGCTTGAACGGCGAGGACGGCGGTGAGCGCGGAGTCGATGCCGCCGGAAAGGCCCAAGACGACGCTCTTAAAGCCGCACTTGCGGACGTAATCGCGCAGGCCGAGCACGAGGGCGCGGCGGATGGATTCAGGGCCGGTGGAAGGCGTCGTGAGTGCTGAGTGCTGAGTGCTGAGTGCTGAGGAAGTCGGTAGTGGGACGTCCACCACCAAAAGGTCTTCTTCGAAATCCTTCGCCTGGCCGATGAGGGCGCCGGAGGAATCGAAAACCATGGAGTTGCCGTCGAAGACCAGCTCGTCGTTGCCGCCGACCTGATTGACGTAGACGAGGGGGCAGCCGAAGCGTTTGACCTGCGAGCCGAAGAGGTCGACGCGGAAGCCCTGCTTATTGACGACGAAGGGCGACGCGGAGGCGTTGATCAGAAGCTCGGAGCCGGCGGCATGAAGGTCGGCGATCGGATTTTTATGGTAGAGCCTCCGCGCGATGAGCTTCTCATCGTTCCAAAGATCTTCGCAGATGGAAAGGCCGACGGTGACCCCTCCCGGGTCGCCGAGCCGGACTAGGTTGCCCGTTTCGGAGACGGGGCCGGGCTCGAAATAACGGGATTCGTCAAACACGTCGTAGGTGGGGAGGAGGGTTTTGTAATGATGGCTGATCGCCTTGCCGTCGCGAAGCAGGGCGACGGCGTTGTGAAGGGGGCGGCCGACGGGATCGGTGTTTCGGTCGGCGTAGCCGAGGATGACGTCGATGCCTGAAACCTGCCCGGCGATCTGGTTCAGCGCGCGCAGGTTGTCATCGATGAACTGCGATTTGAGAAGAAGATCCTTGGGGGGATAACCGGGCAGGGAGAGCTCGGGGAAGACGACGAGGTCGGCGCGTTGCTGCCTGGCGCGGGCGATGAAATCAAGGTGCCTGGCGGTATTGCTGGGGAGGTCGCCGACGGTCGGATTGATCTGGGCCAGGGCGATGCGCATATACCGGATTGTAGGGGAACGCTACGGTTGCGCGGTGGGGATCTCGCCGGTTTCCATGTATTGCTTGAAGTGCCGCAGGTCGTCGCGGATCTGCTGGTCAGGCGACTCGCCAAAGAGCTTGGCGATGTAGTGGCCGACCTGGCCGGCGGGGGGAAGGTAGTCGAGGACCACGCGTACTTCGGTGCTGCCGGGATCCTGTTCTTCGAGAAAGCGCACCGAGCCGGCGTTGTGAACGTCCGCGCCGTCGAGCGAGCGCCAGGCGATCAGCTTGTTGGGCTCTTCGTTGATGATCTCGGCGTCCCACTCGACCTTAAAACCCGCGGGGGCTTTGACCACCCAGTGCGACCGCTTGTCGCCGTTCACAGTGACCGACTGGAGGTGAGTCATGAAGCGGGGCAGGTTCTCGAAGTTGCGCCAGAACTTGAACAGCTCTTCGGCCGGCTTTTTGATGATGAACGCCTGCTCGACATGGATGCCGTTCTTGAAATACTCCTCAGGCGGTGGAGCGGGCTTGGCGCCTTCGGCGGTATTTTTTCCGATGGCGGCGTAGACGCCGCAGTGGCCGGAGACGCCGCGATAAATGAGCCCACCACCGACGAGTGCCGCGACAGCGCCGAGATTGGAGCGGGAACGGATGCCCAGGAGGGTGAGCAACGCGCCGCCGAGGACCGAGCCGAGGCGCTCGGATTGGGCGATGTTGACGGGGAAAGTGGGGCCGGTGTCGGTGCTGGTGGAAGCGGGCATGGCGGACTCCTTGCAACGGTACGAATCGAAGAACCAGCCGATCGGGTTTTCGTTCGGCATCGTCTCCGTGGCAGGCTCGTTCGCAAGGGGGGTGCCAGCAATTAACGATCCATGAGGTCGTTGCAGTGGCGGCAAAGGAGGTAGCTCGCTGCGCCGAGCACGATCCC
>JBBRIN010000655.1:0-2653 GCA_038221115.1 Tepidisphaerales bacterium | reverse complement strand
GTGATGTGGGGCATGTGGAAAAGCGGAAACGTCTACGAAGCGGCCCAGGTGGATCGCCCGCCCCGCGACGAGAGCGACGAGCCAAAGACGAATCGGTCGGACCGCTGAACACGGCGTGAGCCGCGCAGTCCCACGGGTGGCCACCCGCCGGGTTATACCTCATCGCCGGACGGCCGGAGCAGCCGCGCGCCGCCGTACTCTTTGATCGCTTTGAGATACGGCATTGAACGCATGGGCGGACACGCGAGAACAGCGCGGCAAAAGACATCCGGCGGCGCGTAGCCATGCGCGTTCATGTAATGCACGATCATCTCCGGGCACACGTAGATCGTGCCATATGCAGGGATAAACAAGTTGGCTGACCCGCACACTTCCGGCTCGAAACAACACAGGTCGCATTCATGCACGCCCGCGGAGACGAGTGGCTGCCACGGATTCTTTCGCATCTCGGCGAGCGCTTCATACAGCCGACGATCGACGGTCCCCTTCGGGAACGACTTGCCGCGTTCGAGCCATCCGACGGCGACTAGCATGGCGTCGGCCGGGAAGTAGGTGCACAGGCTCAGATCTTCGAACCACAAGCGGTTTCCCCCGGTGAGGGATAACGTAATGCCGATCAGCGGCCGGAGCCGCGCCCCAGCAGCTTTCTGACGAAGGAGAATAGACCTGCGGCTCCTGTCCGCTGCATTGGCGGGTTATGCACCGTATTCAGTCGCGAGGGATTCTCGGCACTGGCCGGTTTCCAAGCCTCATCTGGAATTCCCCATTGGTGCGCGCACCGTAGCGCCATAGGGAGATCATCTTGAAGGTAGTCGTGCGTTGATAAGGGGCTATCGCCGACGAATCGCCAGACGTAGAAGCCTTCGGCCTGCTGCTGTATCTCAAAGTGGCAGCCGTCGTGCTCAGCGATCAATAGGACTTCGTCAGTGGGCATGGCGAAGGTGCATAACTAGTGATTAACCTGACCGGCCACGCCGATTAGCGTTCCACCGGACTGCTGGCAGTATACCGCCGCAAGGTGAACGGGCTCAATGGGTTTCACCGCGCGAACCGTGATGACGACGGGGAATGTTGGATCGTTCCCAAGGAGGCGCCGGCGTGGGAGATTGCATCCGCCCCCGATTGGGACGCGCCACGCCGCGCGGTCTTGTGCTTAGCCGGAGCGGAGGGAGAGCTGGAAACGTTGAAGGCGGGGGAGCCCAAGGGGCGGCAGGGTGCGGTAGGGGGGCGGACCGTGCAATTGTGGTTGTCGCCGGGCGGCGGGGGGAGGTAAGCTACTGAATGTCAGGTATAAACCCGAGCGAGTTCCCAATGCGAGCGTTTCATTTCGTCACGATCCTCACTGTCGCGTGCATTGTCATGCTATTCGCTGCCGATGCGCGCGCCCAGGCATTTTTTACGCCGGGCGTGACGTCTTATTCGCCGGAAATCAGCGTCGTCAATTCCGGCATTCTGCATGACGTGCAGGCGACGGTCTCGCCGGATCGAAAGTACGTGACGCTGACGATGCGCCCGCAGGTGTCACAGTTGATCGCGTTACAGGAGTTTTCGCTGGCGACCGGCGCTACCACGCAGCCGGCTTTTGTGGGAGCGGGGCAGTTGAACACGAGCACCGGAGTCTTGGGCTCGATCAATGAACCGTTCTTGCTCGGCTCGGGGCAGGGGAGCGCGCTGCTTCGACAGCGGGGCATGACGCCGATCAGGGTTCGATAACGATCCATTCATGGACCGGCGTCCCGGGGGAGATTTCCCGCGCCTCGTCGGTTGTCCCATTCGGCTACGCTATCCCGTGTTGGCACGCCGCCGACACTGAAGGAACAAGCCATGCCCGACCCTATCGATCCTGCGCATCCACCCGCCAATTTGCCATCCGACGCCCATGCCGCTGATGCACCAGCGTCGCCGCCGAAGCGCAAGCGACGCCGATGGCCGATCACTATTCTCGGCGTCGTGCTGCTGCTGGCGCTCCTCGTCCTGCTGGCCCCGAAGATTGCCAGTACCGCGGCCCTGCGCGGGTACGCCCTCGGCAAGGTCAACGAAAACCTCAACGGCTCGGTTGAAGTGCAGGACTGGTCGCTCAGCTGGACCGGCGGCATTGACGTGCGCGGCGTCCGGGTCCTTGACGATCAGAAGCGGGTCGTGGCTGAGATTGCGCGCGTTCGATCCGATCTGTCGCTCATTGACGCCATCCGTGGCCGCTACGATTGCGGCACCACCATCGTTGACGACGCGAATCTCGCGCAATTCATCATCCACCGAGACGGCACCAACAACCTCCAACAGCTCATCAAGCAAAAGCCCGCCGGGAACGCGCCGGCGGCCCAGCCGTCTTCCACTGCCTCCGCGCCTGCGCTACCGCACCTGAGCGGAGATTTCACGCTGAATCGCCCGCGGGCGATGGTGCTCGACGAACGTGCCGGCGAGCCGGTGTTCCTGGAGCCCGCCTCCGCCGTCCACGTCAAACTCAAGGGATTGGATCAGCCCATCGAGAACGCGATTGCCGCGGTCTTGCGCGTCGGGACGAGCGGTACGCCCGGCACGCTGAAGCTGGAGGGCACCGCGCGGATCGGCAAGGCTGGTCAAATCGACATTGCAAGCGGCACCTTTGATGAGAAGCTTCAGCTCATCGGCATCCCGCTCAAAGGAGTCAACC
>JBBRIN010000654.1:0-2678 GCA_038221115.1 Tepidisphaerales bacterium | reverse complement strand
AGTCGTCGGCGCGGCGCCCACCTTCAATGAGTTCAGCTTCAACCAACAAGCCACCTTCACCGTCAACGTCACCTCCGGTGTCGGCGCCGTCGTCCCCGAACCCGCGGCGCTCTCACTCATTTTTGTCGGGCTCCTGCCCCTCGCTCGCCGACGTCGGAAATGATTTCGCTCACGACATCCTGAATCAACGCGGCCCTCACTACAGTAGCGAGGGCTTCATTTCGTTCCCTTCAGCAGGTAATCCCCAAATCGCGGCGATAATCGTTGTTGTTCAACCAGATCGTCCGATGGCTCGGCAGCGGTATCGTGGGTTCCCTTCAAGCCACCGCTCCCCGAATCACCTCCCCGGCGACATCCGTCAGCCGTTCGGCTCGACCGTTGTGCCGGTAGGTCAGCTTCGTATGGTCCAGCCCCAGCAGGTGCAGAATCGTCGCGTGAATATCGTGAACGTGAGTGCGGCCATCGACCGCCCGCAGGCCGACCGCATCCGTCGCGCCGATCACAGTGCCCCCCTTAATGCCGCCCCCGGCCATCCACATGCAGAAGCCGTGCGGGTTATGGTCGCGGCCGTTCGATCCCTCGCTCATCGGCATCCGCCCGAATTCGCCGCCCCACACCACCAGCGTCGAATCCAGCAAGCCGCGAGATTTCAGATCCTTCAGCAGCCCAGCGACCGGTCGATCGCTCTGGGCACAAAGCTTGGCGTGATTTCCCTCGACATCGCTGTGACCGTCCCATCCATTGGTATCCCCGCAATATAACTGCACGAACCGCACGCCCCGCTCGACCATCCGCCGCGCAAATAGGCAACGCAGCCCAAACTCTGAAGTGGCTTTGTGGTCCAACCCGTACAGCGCTTTGGTCGCATCCGTTTCGCGGCTGGTATCAACGACCTCCGGAGCGTACGACTGCATGCGAAACGCCAACTCATAAGCCGCAACACGCGCGGCCAACTCCGAGTCTTCCAACTGCCCCCGAGCGTGTTCGCCATTCAGTTGGTTCACCAGATCAATCGTCGAGCGCTGCTGATCGTCGCTCACGCCCTTGGGAGTTTTCAGATTGAGGATCGGCGATCGTCCGCCCCGCAGGATCGTCCCCTGATAGGCGGCGGGAAGGAACCCATTTCCCCACGCCGGCGCGCCCCCCTTAACCCACCCAGCCGGATCCGGCATCACCACGAACGCCGGCATATTCTCATTCTCAGTCCCCAGCCCGTAGGTCGCCCACGCCCCCAGGCTCGGCTTCCCCATCAGGATGGTGCCCGTGTTCATCAGGTAGACCGACTCAGGGTGCGTGACGCTGTCCCCGTAGCATCCGCGAAGCAGACAAATGTCATCGACGCAGCCGCCAATCTGCGGCAAGAACTCCGACACCTCCATCCCGCACTTACCTCGCCGCGCAAACGGGCGGCACGGCGGCAGCAGCTTGTTCTTCGCCACCGCCCGCCGCGTCTTGAACGACCCAAACGACTCGGGAATCGACTGACCCGCAAGCCGAATCAGCTCCGGCTTCGGATCGAACAGGTCAACGTGGCTCGGGCCCCCCGACATAAACAGAAAAATGACGCTGCGAGCGGCACCGCCAAAATGAGGCGGTTTCGGAGCCAACGGATTGACCCGCGCGGGCGTCGCAAGCGCAGGAGCCTCGGCGGCGAGCAACCCATCCCGGCTGAGCAGCGACGCCAGCGCAAGCATTCCAAATCCGCCTCCGGTGTTCCGGAGGAACGACCGGCGAGAAGGCGCGTGCGGAAGGCAATCGTGCTCGATCATGGTCGTTGACTCATTCGGCGTAAACGAACTCATTGAGGTTGAACAAGGCCCGGCACAATTCATTCAGAGGCGAGCGCGTCAGAAACTCCCGCGCCAGCGTCGTTTCATCTCCGTTGGGCGCACGCCCCAGCGCCAGCCGATAAGCCAGCACAATCCGATCATCGATCGTCGCCGCCATGCCCGCCAATCGATCCGCCGTCGTCCTGGCGGCGATCATCACCTCATCCGCATTCAGCAGCGCAAGCGATTGGGGCGCAGTCGTGCTGCGCTCTCGTGCCGGGCAACTCAGGTTACTGTCCGGCGCGTCGAACACCTCCAGCAACGGGAAACGCAGATTGCGGCGGGCAAAGATGTAGACGCTGCGCCGCGAATAATCCACCGCATCCCGATTGGCGGTCCACCCGCCCTTCGAGCCCTTGGTTACGTCATCGGGTACCGGCGGAAACACGCTCGGGCCGCCCGTTCTCTCATTCAGCTGCCCGCTGATCGCCAACAAGCTGTCGCGGATCACTTCCCCTTCCAGCCGTAGTCGGTTCATGCGCCAGTACAGCCGATTCTCCGGATCCACCTGCCGCGCGAGCTCAGTATTCGCCGTCTGCGATGACTGCCGATAAGTCATCGACATCACGATCGCCTTGTGCATTTGCTTGAGGCTCCAGCCCTTCGCGATGAACTCGCTGGCCATCCAATCGAGCAACTCAGGATGCGACGGTGGCTGGCCATGCGTACCGAAGTCGCTCGGACTATCGACCAGCCCACGGCCAAAATGGTGCTGCCAGAGCCGATTGACAAGGACGCGCGCCGTGAGCGGGTTATCGGCGCCAGCGACCCAATCGGCTAATTCTCGTCGATGGGTAACGGTGGTTTTTCCCGGCGTAGCCACCACCTCCGGAAAGGCCGGCTGCACCT
>JBBRIN010000653.1:0-2681 GCA_038221115.1 Tepidisphaerales bacterium | reverse complement strand
AAGAGGCTCGCACCGACCAGGTATGGAATCCAGATCTCTTCCATGGAGAGATCGAAGGCCACCGAAGCGCCCTGAAAAACGACGTCCTGCCGGCGCATGCCATAAAGATGATTCGCGGCGCGCAGGTAGTGGCAGATGTTGCGCCCGGTGATGACGATGCCCTTGGGAGTGCCCGTCGACCCCGACGTGTAGATCAAATACGCAGGATCGTCGGATCGTGCGCCGAGGGCGCGCGCATCGACCGGGCTGCAATCCTGCGGATCGACGAGCTCCTCCCGAGTCACGGCGGGGCAAGGCAGAGCGAGCACCAAGGTCTTGGCGAGGGTCGCGTCGGTCAGCAGCAGTGCGGCGCCGGCATCCTCGAGACAGACTGCGACCCGGTCAACCGGGGCGTCGGCATCGAAGGGAAGCCACGCGGCACCGGTCTTCGCGATGGCGATCTGCGCGATTAGAAGATCGAACCCCCGCTGCATCCACAGGCCGACGATCCTTCCCGGACCAAGTCCGCGGCGAAGCAGTCCTCGCGCCAGCGTGGTCGCGACCGCATCGACCTCGGCGTATCGCATTAGGTTGTTGGGGGAGCGCAATGCGACCGCATCCGGAAAGGCTGCGGCGGTTTGGGCGAAGATTTCGGCCAGAAGCTCGTCACGCAAGAACTCGGGATGAACGGCGCCGTTCAGCACTGCGGCCGCTTCGTCGTCGAGCCCGTCAGGCTCGGCGACGTCGGAAATCCGACGAAGAATAGCGGTGTTCGTTAGACCCATTGTAGTGCGCGCCCACATTCGTCAGGTCCGGCTCGCTTCCATTCCGGCCTGCACAATGAATTCCACTCAGATGCCGAATGTGCCCTCGCTCCGCTTTGGGCACCAAGTAGCTTGCATTTTCAAACCTGCACGACTCACAAGCTAGGTTCGCACAGAGCGGATTAACGTCCTGCAACGGACTTCGCGACGAACCGAGGACCGACCGTCTATGCGGCGCCGCACCTGAACGGCGGGTGACTTGAACCGGGATGCCCGACTCGGCGGGGACTGCCGCCGGCCGAAAAACGGCCGCGCATTGCGTCGCCGGTTCGGACAGAACTCCTGCCGCAGCAGCCCCTTCAAAGCCAAGTTGCCAGCCCCGCCTCGAAAACCAAGATCCGCCCCTGCCAGATGTCCACGCGCGGCGCAAGTTTTGGATCCAGTCCGGTCAAAATCACCAGCATGGCGCGGGCGACGCCGCCATGGGCCACGACCACGGCGTTGTCCCGGATCGTGGCGAGCCAAGGCCGGATCCGGTCGGCAACCTGCGCATAGCTTTCCCCCTCGGGGGGAACGAAGGCCCATCTGTCGCCTCTACGCTCGGCGTGTCGCGGCGGATCGGACGCGGCGATCTCTCGCCAGGTCAGCCCTTCCCAGGCCCCGAACGAGATTTCCTTGAGGCAGTGCTCCAGCCGGAAATCGGCTGGCTCCAGGTTCATGGCCCGACGCATGATTTCCATGGTGGAGCGGGTTCGGTCGAGCGGTGAGGCAATAAAGTCGAGCTCCGCCGCCTGCAGACCCCGTGCCGCCACGACACGGCGCAGGACGCGCCCCGCTGCGGCGGCTTGGTCTCGACCTCGCCCGTTCAGCGGCACATCGGTTTGTCCCTGCAGGCGCCCTTCGCGGTTCCAGTCGGTTTCCCCATGCCGGATGAAGAAGAAGCTCGGCGCAGGGGGAGTCGATTCAAGAGGTTCGTCGCGGCTGCGAACCGTCCCGGCGCTCGTCAATGGGCCTGGCCTTCGTCCTTGACCGCGATGTCGGGCGCGGCAGGGTTTTTCATCCCAACGACATGGTAGCCGGCGTCCACATGCACGATCTCCCCCGTAATTCCGCGCGACATCGGCGAGAGCAGGAAGGCAGCGCTCTCGCCGACCTCCTCGATCGTCACAGTGCGGCGCAAAGGAGCATTCAGCTCGTTCCAGCGCAGGATATATCTGAAATCGCCGATGCCCGAAGCCGCCAAGGTCTTGATCGGCCCAGCCGAGATGGCATTGACACGCATGTCCTTGGCGCCGAGATCGGCCGCCAAATAGCGCACACTCGCCTCGAGCGCCGCCTTGGCGACCCCCATGACATTATAATGCGGCATCCACGTCACGGCTCCGTAATAGGTCAAGGTGAGCATGGAGCCGCCGGGACCCATAAGCTTCTCGGCGCGCTGGGCCGCCGCCGTGAAGGAATAGCATGAGATCAGCAAAGACTTGACGAAATTGTCCTCGGTGGTTTCGATATAGCGTCCCGTCAATTGGTCCTTGTCTGCGAAAGCGATGCAATGGACGAGGAAATCGAGTTTTCCCCAGAGTTTGTGAACGGCGCTGAACACGTCGTCGATAGACGCCGTGTCCGTAACGTCGCAATGGCCCACCACAACCCCGTCGACTTCTCGCGCCAGGGGTCGCACGCGTTTTTCCAGCGCCTCGCCCTGATACGTGATGGCATGTTCCGCGCCGGCGGCGCGCGCCGCCTTGGCGATTCCCCATGCGATCGAGCGGTTGTTCGCCAGTCCCATGATGAGGCCGCGCCGACCAGCCAAAATACCGGAATTGCCGCTCGCGGCATTGCTGGAATGATCTGACATCAGTGTCCCGACCTCCGCCCTCACAATGTCGCGCCGAGGCAAGCTCGATCGCCGATCAGGGCGTTTGCCCTTCCTTAGCC
>JBBRIN010000652.1:0-2701 GCA_038221115.1 Tepidisphaerales bacterium | reverse complement strand
ATCGGCACCTCGTCCGGCGGCACCTGCGGCCAGATGCTGTGCCACATCTTCCGCGACACGTCCCCGTGCAGCCAGCTCACGCCATTGATGCTGTCCGCAAGCCGAATGGCCAGCACCGCCATCGAAAAGCCCTGCTTCTTGTTGGTGACATCTTCCCGCCCGAGCGCCAAAAACCCTTCTTCATCCAGCTTCAGCGACGGGATAAACCCCTTGAAGTACTTCAGCACCAGGTCCGGCGGAAACATATCGATCCCCGCCGGCACCGGCGTGTGGGTCGTGAAACAGTTCGTCGCCATCACCTGCTGCCGCGCCTGATCGAACGTCAAGGTGCTGTCGTTCAAAAGAATCCGGATCCGCTCCAGAGCCAGGAACGCGCTGTGCCCTTCATTCATGTGAAACACGTTCGGCTGAATATTCAGCGCCTCCAGCGCCCGTACCCCGCCGATGCCGAGCACGATCTCCTGCTTGATGCGCATCTCCGTCCCGCCGCCATAGAGCCGTCCGGTGATCTCCCGATCCGCCGGCGCGTTCTCCGGAAGGTTCGTGTCCAGCAGGTAAAGTGGAATCCGCCCCACATTCGCGCGCCACACCTTGCAGAACACGGCGTTCTCCGGCAAATCGACGCGCACGTGCATCGGCGACCCATCCGTGTACTTCATCTCCTCCACCGCGAGGTTATAAAAGTCCAGCTCCGGGTACGCCTCCTGCTGCCAGCCGTCGGCCGACAGGTATTGCTGAAAATACCCCTGCCGGTACAGCAGCCCCACTCCAATCAGCGGCAGCGCAATCTCGCTGGCGCTCTTCAAATGATCGCCGGCGAGAATCCCCAAACCGCCCGAATAAACCGGGAGCGACTCATGAATGCCAAACTCCGCGCTGAAGTACGCCACCAGCGCCTCGTTCTGATCCCCGTGCGCCTTGCGAAACCACCCCCGCTCGCCGAGGTGCGCCTTGAACGCCGTATAGGTGCGCGCCAGGTGCGCCAGATATCCCTCGTCCTCCGCCGCGGCCGACAGCTTCTGCTGGTCGATCGTTCCCAGCAGCTTGACGGGGTTGTGACTCACATCGTCCCAAAGCTGCCGGTCGAGCCGGCGAAACAGGTCGATGGCATCCGGGTGCCACATCCACCAGAAATTGTTCGCCAGCTCCCCCAAGGGCTTCAGCGACTCGGGCAGATCCGGAAACACCTGAAACGTTCGGATGGTCGGGGTCGCGATATCAGCCATGTTGTGTACCTTAATTCTTCATCGCGCGATGGTTTAAGTCAGGACGGAGCATCGGCGGTTTAGCCTGCCGTATTTATCGGCCCGATCGAGGCTTCTACGCCAAATGAGACCCCCGCTATCCGCTCACCTCGATCCGCCGCACATAAAACTGTGAGTCTGTCGCCTGCTGTCCAATAAAGTGCAGGCTGAAAGGGTATTTCAGCCGGCATCCCTTAAAAAAATCGCAAACCCGCTCCCCATGCCGAAACTGCCGCTCCAGGTTCTCGTTGACGTGGTCTTCCAGATGCGGTGGGAGGAGCTGAAGGCGTTCGTAATCCCAATTCGGGTCGATTCGGACGAGCAGATGGGCCTCGTCCCAGTCGATCGGGTAACCGTGGATGTACCCTTCGCCGGTGCGCGGCGTGTAGAACCAGAAGCAGATAAACCGGTCCTTCCACACCGTCGAGACGGCATTCTCCGCCCCGGTAATCAACCGCGCGTGCGATGTCCTGATCGCCTGCCCGTTCAGCGATTTGCACGTCCAGATTTCCCGGCTCTTGCAATCGTACAAGCCGACCGTGGGGTACTTCCCGTTATAAGTCTGGCTGCACAGCCGTGTGCTGACGCGCGGCCCCAACTCCGCGCCGGCACTCTGATCGCCGCGTTTCCCAAAACCGAACATGCAAAAGTCCTCAGTCGCGCCCCCCTACCATTTCAAGGCGGGCGCGGCGGCGGTTCAAATCCAAGGATAAACAGATCGGCACAAAAGTGTAGGGGCAGCGCACGGATGCGGCGGACAAATTGGCATAGTCGTAGCGCAAAAGAATCGCCTGCACTCGGCCGCCTTAAGCGACTGAATGGAGGCGATCATCGACTTTACATCGCCGCGAATGCCGCTCAGCGGCCCATCGCCTTGAAGATAATGAAGAACCGGCTCACTTGATCGTCACGGTGTACGGCGCCACCAGCAACACCGGGCGGCGCTGAAGCATCTGCGCCATGTTCAACTGCATCCCGACCAGCTTGCGCATCGACGGCGACAGGGTGTTGAGGATCGAGTCGGCCGAGATCTGCATCTTCGGCTTGAACGCCATGATCGCATCCGGCCCGTCGCCGCCAAAGAAGTCCGCCAGCGTCTTAGGGGCCGGCACGCTCCGCACGTCATACTCACCGGCCTTCAGGTCGACCTCTTTCGCCGCATAAGCAATCGCATCTTCAATGCCGCCCAACTCGTCAACCATGCCCAGTTCCTTGGCCTGTTTCGCGATGAAGATGCGGCCGCGCGCAACCGCATCGATGTCCTTGATCTTCCCCGCGCGGTTCGTCATCACCCGCTCGGTGAACTGCTCGTAGGTCTCGCGCATCCAGCCTGTCACCATCCGGCGCTGCCGATCCGTAAACGGCTGATTTGAGCTGAACAACCCGGCGTTGCGGCCGCGGCTGAACTCCTCGGTCGTAAGCCCAACCTTGGCAAAAAGATCCTTGAGCACAAACTT
>JBBRIN010000651.1:0-2711 GCA_038221115.1 Tepidisphaerales bacterium | reverse complement strand
CTTCTACCAGCCTACGCTCCATAAGCTGTTCGGGCTGGATTGGATCATCAATCACCTGCCGATGCAGAAGCAGGTGCATCATGCGGTGCAGGTCATGGAGATTTATCGCGAGCGCCCGCTGCTGGTGCTCGGGTCGCTCCTGGTCACGTTTCCGGTACACATGACGGTCATTCTCTCGGCGAGCTTTGCGGGCAAAGCGTTCGGGCTTCCGTTGCCGTGGAATTATTACTGGGCGATCGTTCCGGTGATCGTGCTGGTGGGATCGATCCCCATCTCTCCGCAGGGCGCGGGGGTGATGGAATACTTTGCGATCAAGCTGACGGAAACGCGCGGCGCCACGGTGAGCCATGCTTTTGCGTTGACGATGTCGATCCGCCTGGTGCAGATTCTGTGGAACCTGAGCGGCGCTTACTTCGTGCTGCGCGGCCACTACCACGCGCCGACCACCGCCGAGCGCGACGAAGTTCAACACGACCTTGAAGAAAACGCCACCCCTGAAGCGGCTTAGGTCCGCTCCCCTCACGAACAACCCGAACTCACTTGATTTCCACCATCACCAGAGTGAGATCATCCTTCGGCTGCAAGCTGCCTGCTTCGCGGTCAAGGTGATCGGACAGGTCGATGAGAAGACCTTCTGCGGGGAGGGTTCGCCGAGCGTATAGCTCTTGGCGCCACTTTCCCTGTTGGGCGGCCACGTCTTCACCGAAGGCGACCTCGAGGCCGTCGCTGTAGACGAAAAGGCGATCGCGCGGTTGAAGCTGGGCGGTTGCCTGGGTGAAGGTTTCGTTGTCGAAGATGCCAAGCAGCGGGCCCTCGGCCTGCACTTCGATGGTCTGGTCGCCGCGTTGAAGCAGGGGGCTGGGGTGGCCGCCGGTGGCGAGCGTGAGCTGCAGGGTGCGCACATCAATGATGCCGTAGACGGCGGTGGCGAACGTGGCCGCCGACAGGTTTTGCTCGACGAGAGCGCTGTTCAGGCGCCGCATCGTTTCGGCGGGTTCCAGCAGCCGGTAGCCGTCGGTTGACGTCTCCTTACAGACCAAGGCGCGCTTAATGAACATCGTGAGCAGGGCGGCGGGCATGCCGTGCCCGACGGCGTCCACGACGAAGAAGCCGACGTGGTGCTCGTCGAGGCGCATCAGGTCGTACAGGTCGCCGCTGACGTAGCCGGCGGGGCGGAAGAGCGTATGGAAATGGACGGGTCCCAACTGCGGCAGGAGTTTGGGCAGAAAATCCTGTTGCAATCGCGCTGCCAGGCGCAGCTCCTCGTCGAGGCGCGACATGTAGAACTTCAACGTCTCGTCGCGGCGGCGAAGCAGATTCAGCTCGGTCTTAAGCGCGTCGAGCTCGCCTTGGACGGTGCCGAGGTTGGCCTCGGCGATGGAGACGGGATCAAAGGGGAGGAATTGCTGCTCGGGCGGCTCGACAGGGCCGGCATAGACGGGTTGGGGGATGGGGGAGGAGGGGCGCGACCGTGCGGGGACGGCGTCGGTGGTGGGGCGCCACTGTGCCGCGATTGCGTCCAAAGGAGTTATTGGTCGCAGTCGACCACCGCCGCGTTGCGTCATGCATACCCTGTACTGATGCAACGCAAGTCGGCATGGCGGGCGCGGGACTTAACGGGATAAGCCGATCGTGCGGGCGATAACGGCGGCGCCGCCTGAACGCCCTACGGATCGGCATCGGCGCTCTTGGTCTTATCGGGCAAGGCGATCGTGTCGCCCTCCTTCACCTTCGCGGCCTCGGCCTGGCCGGCGTTCAGCTCGATGGCGTATTTTGCCTCGGCTTTGCTGGTCGTGCCCCGCATCACGTACGGCTCCATCCGGTGGATCGACACGACCTTGCCCGATGTATCGAGGAACAGGATGTCGAGCGGGATGCGGGTGTTTTTCATCCAGAAACTCTGCACCTTGGGATCCTTGAAGATGAAGATCATCCCGTGGTCGACCGGCATCGTGTCGCGGTGCATCAGGCCGGTGTTGCGGTCGTCGGCTTTGCTGGCGATTTCCAACGTATAGGTGCGCTGCCCGACGGGGACGCTGACGGTGGGGAGCGTATAGGGCGAGGTGGTCGCGGTGTCCTTGCCACCGCAGCCGAGGAGCAGGAGGAAGGGGACGAGAAGGGAGCGGATGGAGCGCATCATGGTGTCGAAGGAGGCTGTGGCGGCCGACGGTTTCCAAGCCGGAGCGTCATGCGGACGTCGAGGACGGCGAGGATGACGATCAGCATCAGGAGCAGGAAGACGCTGAACCAGACGATGACGAAGGCGGTGGGGCGCGTCTGATCGACGGTGTAGAAGCCGGCGAACATGAGGAAGCCGAGCAGGAGCATGACGAAGCCGTTGATGCGGCGAAGGCGGATGCGGCCGAGGTTGGCGCTTTCCTGTTCGATGCCGTCGAGCCGATGGGCGGCGCGCGAATAGAAAAGGTAGTGCCATCCGGAGATGGTGATCAGCGCGCAGAGAACGCCAGGGAGCCATCGGGTCACGAGTGCATTGTATCGGCGAGGGGGAAAATGCCAGCGGCGGAAAGCAACCGGCGGGTGGCTTCCATGGGCAGGCCGACGATGTTGGTGAGGCTGCCGCCGGTGTTGGTGACGAATGGGTCGCGGTCCTGGATGCCGTAGCCGCCGGCTTTGCCTTGCCATTGGTCGCCGGCGACGTAGGCGTCGATCTCGGCGGCGGAAAGATCGCGCATCTGGACGGTGGAGGTGGC
>JBBRIN010000650.1:0-2713 GCA_038221115.1 Tepidisphaerales bacterium | reverse complement strand
AATTCCTCAAACACCATGCCTTCGACACCGTCCGCGACTTCCGTCAGATGGCCTGCGAGCACCCCCTCATCGACGAGGAACAAGACCCCGATCGCGCCGAGGGATGCGACGACGCCTGCACCGTCAAGTCCTTTTGCGATTGGGCCGCCGAGCGCCCCGACCAGCCCTTCTGCGCTGTCATCTGGACCGCCATGACCCACTACCCGTACTACACCTCCGGCCCCGAGCGACAGTACGACTTGAGCGTCAACCAAAACGGCCCCACCGGCGAAATGTTCAATCGCTACCTCAATACCCTCCGCAGCGCCGACGACGTCCTCGGCAACCTTTTTCAGAAGCTCGATTCGCAAGGCCTCTCCGACTCCACCCTCGTCGTCGTCGTCGGTGATCACGGCGAAGCCTTCGGCCAGCACGGCTTTTACGGCCACGCCGAAGGCGCCAACGACGAAACCCTCCACGTCCCCCTCATGCTCATCCACCCCCGCCTTTTTCACGGCCAGACCAGCAACGCCGTCGGTGGCATGATCGACGTCGCGCCCACCGTCATGGGCCTGCTCGACATTCCCCTGCCCGGCGTCTGGCAAGGCCGCAGCCTCTTCGCCACCGACCGCTCCGACCGCGTCTACTTTTACTTTCCCTACCACGGCTACCTCTACGGATACCGCGAAGGCAACATGAAGGTGATTTACCACGCCGTCGCCGACACCTTCGAGGTGTTCGATCTCGCCGCCGACCCCGGCGAGCGACACAACGTCGCCGCCCAATACCCCCAGCTCGTCAAAGCCGCGCGTCCGCGCCTCGCCGCCTGGCTTCAATACCAAGTCGGGCGCGTCAAGGCCTACGCCCCCGGCCTGCCGATGCTCTATCCGTAGATCGCCCCTACTCGTACTTCACCACCGAATGCACCGCCGCCGGCAGCCTGTCCCTCCCCTTCAACCCCGCCAGCTCGATCAGCACCGCAATCCCCGCCATCGTCCCCCCAAGCTCTTTCGCCAGATCGCAACACGCCTTCATGGTCCCCCCCGTCGCCAGCAGGTCGTCCACGATCAGCACGCGCTGCCCCTTCACGATCGAGTCCGCGTGCATCTCCAGCGTATCCTTGCCGTACTCCAGGTCATAGCTCATCGAGATCCGCTTATGCGGCAGCTTCCCCGGCTTCCTCACGATCACAAACCCCGCCGACAAACAGCACGCGACCGCCGTCCCAAAGATAAATCCCCGGCTCTCCGCCCCCACGACCAGATCGATGTTCTTCCCTCGAAACGGATTCGCCAGCAGCTCCACCGCCAGAGCCAATGCCGACGGGTCCGAAAGCAGGGGGGTAATATCCCGAAAAAGAATCCCCGGCTTCGGAAAATCCGGAATGTCGCGGATCAATCGCTTCAGGAATGCAACCGTATCGGGCATGCGCGCCGATTATAGGGAAAGCGCGCCTCGTATGAAAGCCGAACCCACGAGGCACGAAAACGAACCTTTTAGCGGCAGTGCCGGAGGCACGCGCTTACCGCACCCCAAGCACGGCCCAATTCCCTCGCTTGCGTCTTCGCGATTCATTATCAGAGCAGGGTGGCACATTTCCTCGGTGACATGTCAGCTCCCATCCCCTACTTATCCATCACATCCCGCAGCTTCTTCAGCGCCTGATGCTCAAGCTGCCTCACCCGCTCCCGCGTAAGCCCGATCCGCGCCCCAATCTCCTTCAGCGTCAGCGGATCTTCCCCCGTCAGCCCATACCGCAGGCTCAGGATCGTCCCCTCGCGCTCGTCGATATCCTCCAGCAGCTCCGCCAGCTTCGCCTCATCGTCCGCGTTCAGCACCGCGATATCCGGCGACGGATTGTTCTCATCCGTCACCATGTGATCGATCGTCAGCTCCCCATCATCGCTGCCCGACTGCGTTGGCGCGTTAAACGCCTTCGCCGCCTTCTTGATGATCTTCACCTTCTTCGGCGACACCTGCATGTGCGTCGCCAGCTCCTCGATCATCGGCGGCCGCCCCAGCCGGTCCTCCAGCTCCCGGTTCGCCGTCTTCAGCTTCCCCATCATCTCCACCATGTACGCCGGAATGTGGATCGGCTGCACCGCATTGATCAGCGCCCGCTTGATCCCCTGCTTGATCCACCAAGACGCATACGTGCTGAATCGGCACCCCGCCTCCGGATCAAATCCTTCCACCGCCTTGATCAACCCGACATTCCCCTCCTCAATCAGATCCTGCAGCGACAGCCCCCGGTGCATGTAGTGCTTCGCAATATTCACCACCAGCCGCAGGTTCGAGCGAACCATCCGCTCCCGCGCCTCAAAGTCCCCCGTCTCAATAATGCGCCGACCCAGCGCCTTCTCCTCCTCCGCATTCAGCAACGGAGACTCGTTGATCTGCCGCAGATATAGCTGCAGCCCGGACTGAACGGCGGTCGACGACGATGCCATGCGGCGCTCCGAACAGAAATCCCAGCCGGGGCTTGCGCGCCAAACCGCACAATCCCAACCTCGGTCTCAATCTGATCCTCTGCTGCTCTATCGGTTCAGACAGGGTCAAACTTTGGCACCGCCAGGTGCGATAATCCGGCGCAGCGCGCCCCAGCCCCACCCCCGCCCGATGTGGGAAGAACCGATCCCCTCCTCCGGTACTCCGGGGGAGGGCCAGGGTGGGGGTTCTTCTGTGTTGCTGTCCCCTCAAAAACAAAAACGGGCCGTTCCCTTCCAGGAACGGC
>JBBRIN010000649.1:0-2716 GCA_038221115.1 Tepidisphaerales bacterium | reverse complement strand
GTATTTGGCAAATGACGTGCGGGGGGGAGCTCGTCGAGGCGGGCGATCGTGTGCGGAAGAGCCCAGGTGCGGGCAAGTTGGGCGACGAATGCGGCGTCGCCGTCACTTTCGGAGCCGCGGGTCTGGTGATTGAGGTGGACGACGTGGAGAGGATGATCGGGGCAGTGGTCGCGCAAAAGGGCGAGCAGGCAGGTGCTGTCGGCGCCGCCGCTGACACCGACCGCCCAGGCGCCGGGGGGGATGTCGGAGAAGGAGGTTTGGAGCGCGACGGCCACGGATGCTTTGTCGGCTGAGCGATCAGGGGTTTGTAATTGCGCCGAGTTCACAAACACGCCGGGAGCGCCAGACTACAAAGGGATCAGTCCTTGGACCGCGCCTGTTGCCTCGCGCGGGCAAGGCGGGCGTCGACGTCAAGCGGACCCATACCGTCGGGAAGGCGAAGTTGGGCGATCCACTCGTACTCCTTGACGGCGGCATCGTAATCGGCGCGCTGCTCGGCCTTGATGGCGCGCTCGTATAGCTCCCAGGCTCGGCGCTCGGCGGCTTGGGGATCCGTGGGTGGCGGTGTGATTTTGATGTTGGCGGTGTCCGGGATCGCGGTGGGCGACGATTCAGGCGGAGTGAGCGTCTTCGCGGCAGGTAGCGGTGAATCGGTCGAGCTACCGGGGCCGAGGGTGATCTCGGTTTTAGGACTCGGCGTTGTCGCCGGTGGGGGGGTGGAATCCCGGGAGAGGCCCATCAGTGGTGTAGAGGAAGAGCGAAGAACGGCATGGGGTGACTTGGGTTCGCTTTTGATGACGGGCGCCCGCTCGCCATTGGCGCCGTGGGCGCGATTCATCAGGGAACGAAAGAGCCGCTCATAATGGGGCCGGACCTGCGGGTTAAAGTATAAGCCGCCGGCAAGGGCGACGAGTGCCAGGAGAGCGGCGATGAGCAAGCGGCGGAAGAGGCTTTTGGGATGAAACTCGCCGCGGGCGTAATCGCCCGGGAATTGAAAGGCGCGCATTTCGACGCCCGAGGGCATCGGATCGTTGCCCATGTCGACGACGGGGAGGCCGTGGTCGACCATCGGATCGAGCGCGGCGGCGATGGGCTGGTGGTGCGGCAAGGGTGGCCGTTGCGATGCCATGCCTTTGGTGGAAAGATCCCGCGCCGCAGGTTCGCCTTGTGGCTCGGGTGGCGCTTCGTGGGTGGCAGGGGTTTCCTTCCGGACCGGTTCGGGGATAAGGCTCAGGAGGCCGCCGTCTTTGGGATCGCGGAGCGGTGGGCGGGCCTGTGCTTGCGTGGCGTCGGCAGTCTCGAGAAGCACATCGGGGTTGGCGGGCGGTTGCTGCAAACGCTTACAAGAGGCGCAGAGGCGGGCGGTGCGCTGAAGCTCGCCGCCGCAGTGCCAGCAGAGGCCGAACTCGCGGCTGAGGCCTTTTACGCGAGCGGCGAACCGCCAAAGTTGGCCGGTGGTGGGCCCGCGCACGACGGAGCGCGGGGTGATGCGCGCCTTTTCAACGAGGGCCGCGAGGGTGGCCCAATTCATGCCGGGCGCCGCGGGGTTGCGGGCCTGCCATACGAACCAGGGGCCGATCTTGGAACGAGTGGCGTTGCGCGTTGACTGGTTATTTTCCATGCCGCACTGGCGACATGGCTTGGGGGCGCCCTGATTGATCGTTCCACAGAACGGGCAGACGCTGTGCTGGGTGACGGCGCGGCGGAGGGGAGCGGAGTTGCGCTCCTCGGCGGGATCAGGTAGCCCGGGCTCACTGGCCTCGATTTCGGGCGGCGGAGATTTTGCCGCGCTGGAGCCGGCCTGCGCAGGCGAATCGGTGTTGACTGGGTCGAACGCGCGGCTCATCTCGTCGGCTTCCGTGGTGAAGAACGGTTCGTGCATCGGCCCACATGGAGCGCGGGGCGGTGGCTGTGCAGATGCATTTTAGACACGCCTCTCCGGTGCTACGTCGGCGGCGCGGCGCGGGTCTGCCGGTTTTCCGAGATGATACGGGCAATCTCGGCAGGCCGTGCAGAAGAGTCCCGCGCGTTGCGCGGCGGCGTGGTGAGAGAGGCGATTCGGCTGCCAGCGGGGTCCTGCGCTCCAAGCTCCTTTTTCGGTCAACGGCGGTCGTTGCGGGCACGGGTGAACCGCGCCTTCGGCGATACCCACGGTGTGTTTATAACCACCTTGCGGCGGGAAGGACAGAACGAAGGGGCGGCAGGGAAAAGGCGCTCGTCAGTCATTCGTGAAGTAGGCGCGAATGAGATCCTGATATGCATCGAGCTGCGGCTGCGACTTGAGGCGGTGTTGCCAGGCGGCAGATCGGTCGCTGCCGTTGGGGTGCCCGACTGAGCTCGGATCGGCATGAGGGGCGGAAGAGGCGGAAGTGCCAAAGATCGGGGTGTGCACGCCGCTTGGGTCGCCTGCGGATGGCCGGCCGGTGGCGGACCATCCTCCTGGACCGGGTTTCGCGGGCTTCGATAGGGCGGCTGAAGCGGTTGCGGACGGGGGAAGCGACGGAGCGGGGTTTGGGGTTTGGGATGAGCCGGTGCCGATTCCATTCGGCGTGGCGGATGAGGCGACGGGAGGTGAGGCCATGGGGGAGGCATTTTTGGACGAGGTCTGGTCGGTGGCGGATGAATCGGTGGTCTTCGCATCATCCTGAGGGGATCCCGCCGGTCGGATGAGCGGGATCTGGCGGCCAGCCTGGGTCGGTTCGGGAGAGGCTGGGGT
>JBBRIN010000648.1:0-2718 GCA_038221115.1 Tepidisphaerales bacterium | reverse complement strand
CGGAAATAATCGCCGACGCTAAACTCGAGCTCGTAATGCCCCACCGCGAAAGCCCCACCCGCAAGCAGCGGCTGGTCCGTGCGGCCGTCGGCGTTCGTAGCAGCCTTTACAAGAGCGATCCGGCGGCCGTCGGGCTCGATCCGCCACAACACGAGTGCAACCCCGGAGGCAGGCCGGCCGCTCGCGGTGTCGAGGACGTGCGTGGACAGTCGCGGCATAGGCATCGTCCTCCTGGACACATATTCGGGCAAGCGCGGCAGGATCGACCATTGATCTCGACACGGACCAAGGGTGCCCCGCCGTGCGCGAGAAGATCGGTCGCTCTGCTATCGAGACTGCCTCCAAGGTTCCCCAAAGCTCTCGACTTCGCAATAGTCCAAACGACATTCATTTTCGCGGTGGGTTTGAAACTGTTTTTGATCGCGCTTCCGAACGATGATCGGATTTCAATGTAGTCTTCCGCTGAGGGCGGAATGGATCTGCGCGGAGAATTGCGGCCTACCCCGGCGCCTTGCCCAGGACTGCCAGGGAGCGGTGCAGATAAGCGCGTGCGTCTTCGACAAGCGCCTCGACGAAAGCCTTGCTGACCGCCGAGGCGCGGCGGGTGGGGTACAACGCCGCGAGGGTCACCGGGATTGGCGGGCAGGCGGGCAGAACGGGCACGAGCCGGCCCTCGCTGAGCAATTCCGCCACTTCGAAAATCGGCTTGAGAACGATCCCTTGGCCCTCGATCGCCCAATGGGTCAGTACGTCGCCATCGTCCGCATCCAGAGGCCCGGAGACCGGGAACGTGGCCGGATCCCCGTCCATGAGCAACGTCCAACGGAACTGCTGCGCGCCCGGATATCTCAAGAGCAGGCAGTGATGAGTGAAAAGATCGTCGGGGCTCTCGGGCGTCCCATGCGCGGCGAGGTAAGCCGGCGCGGCGCAGAGCACGCGCTCCACATCGGCGATCTTGCGGATCGTGAAAGACGAGTCATCGAAGCGCGCCATGCGCAACGCCACGTCGATCGACTCGCCGACGAGGTCAAGCAGATGGTCCGACAAGCGCATGCGCACTTCCACCTTTGGATGGATCGATCGGAAGGTGCGAGCCAGCGGGGCGACGATGCGCCGGCCAAGTCCCAGGGGCGCCGTGACCCTCAAGGGCCCGCGCAGCCCACCGGCGATCTCGGCTACGCTCGCCTCCGCCCGCTCGACGGCCTCGACGACGTCGAGGCAGCGTTCGTAGAACACCCTGCCCCGCTCGGTCAGGTTCATCCGGCGCGTGGTCCTGACCAGAAGCTGACACCCGAGTTCCGCTTCGAGCGTCTGCATGCGGTAACTCACGACCGCGGACGACATCCTCAGCGCACGACCCGCGGCCGAGAAACTGCCGAGCTCGACCGAGCGCATGAAGATGCGCATGTTCTCGAGCGAGGTCATGGGGCAAGCATTCTCAAAATCGGTTTGAAAGTCATGCGCGATCCCATGCCCGAGACAGCCGGGACTATCCTGCTATGGTCGGCGCAAGACCAAAAAGGAGGACGATGTGCTGGCCGCTTATATCATGGAATGGGGTAGCCTGCTCCTGCGCTGGCTTCACGTGATCACGGCGATCGCCTGGATCGGCTCGTCGTTCTTCTTCATGCATCTCGATGCCACCCTGCGCGCCACGCCGGGCATACCGGCCGGCAAAGGCGGTGCGGGCTGGCAAGTCCACGGCGGCGGCTTCTACGAGATGCGCAAATACATGGTCGCCCCCGAAGCGATGCCGGAAGAACTGACCTGGCACAAATGGCAGTCCTACTGGACCTGGATTTCAGGCTTCTTCCTCCTGGTCTGGGTGTATTACGGCCAGTCGCAGCTGTATCTCATCAACCCGGCCGTCCAGCAGCTCGAGCCTTGGCAAGCGGCCCTCTTCGGCATCGGAGCTTTGGCGCTCGGTTGGGTCGTCTACGACGCGCTGTGCCGCTTTCTGGTCGGGCGGAACGACGTCCTGCTGGCGGGCCTCGTATTTGTGTTCGTGGTGTTCATGAGCTGGGCGTTCGCGCACATGTTTTCGGGACGCGGCGCGCTCATCCACACCGGCGCGCTCATGGCGACGATGATGACCGGCAACGTGTTCCTGAACATCATCCCTAACCAAAAGAAGGTGGTGGCCGATCTCGTCGCCGGCCGGGCGCCAGACCCGGCTTACGGCAAGCAGGCTAAGCAGCGCTCGACTCACAACAACTATTTCACCTTGCCGGTTCTGTTCATGATGTTGGCGAACCACTATCCGACCACCTATGCGAACCCGGACACGATACCTGCCCTGGTCACCCTGGTCATTGTCGCCGGCGCGGTGATCAGGCATTTCTACAACGTGCGCCATGCCGACCACGCCCGCTCACCATGGTGGGCCTGGGGGGTGGCCATTTTGGCGCTCTGGACCGCGTTCTACGTTGCCATGGCTTCGTCCCCGAGCGGACGTGAGCGGCTCGGCCTGGCGCCCATCAAACAGGCCGAGGCAGCGCCGGTCCCCCCCCAGGTCCCGCCGCGCGTCGTAAACATCGTGAATGGCCGCTGCGCCATGTGCCACGCGGCTGAACCCGTGTGGGACGGGATTGAGATCGCGCCGAAGAACGTGCGGCTCGACACGCCGGAAGACATCGCCCGCCAGGCGGACGCGATCCGGGTTCAGGCCATCCTGACCCATGCCATGCCGCCGAACAACGTGACCGACATTTCGCAGGC
>JBBRIN010000647.1:0-2737 GCA_038221115.1 Tepidisphaerales bacterium | reverse complement strand
GAGGAAACCGTCGTCGCCCGCGTCGGACAGGCCATCGTCAACGCAATCGGATCGGCCGAGGACTACAAGCACGTGCTGGAAAACCCGAATCGTATCTCGGAGATGGCCCTGCACATGGGCCTCGCCGCCAACACGGCGTTTGAGATCCTTTCGATCGACATCGCCGAGATCAAGGTGGGTGAAAACGTCGGCGCCAAGCTCGCCGCCGATCGGGCCGAGTCTGACAAGCGGCGGTTCCAGGCCGAAGCCGAGCAGCGCCGCGCCATGGCCGTGGCCCACGAGCAGGAAATGATCGCCAAGCAGGCCGAGAACCGCGCCGCCGTCGTTCTCGCCGAGGCGGATATTCCCAAGGCGATGGCAGAAGCCTTCCGCGGCGGCAACCTCGGGGTCTTCGATTATTACAAGATGAAGAACGTTCAGGCGGACACCAGCATGCGCGAGGCGATCGCCAAGCCCCCCGACGTGCAGCGCACCTAGTCCGGCTGACCTGCAAGCCTTACAGTCGATGAAATGATGTTTCGCGCAAGCATGTTCCACCAATTCCCTGCCATCCTCGCCGCTAACGATGATTCGAGCTTCAAGCTCGTATTCGGAGTCATTGTCATCGTCATCTGGGCCATCTCGAGCTTGTTCAAAGCGATCAAGCAGAAAGCTCAGCAAGCCCAGCAGCGCGCCCGGATGAACCAGCTCCCCGTCGATATCGCCGCCCGCCCTCCACAAGCTCCTTTGTCTCCTCCACTTCCCGCCACTCTCGCGCCGACGAGCGCTGGGGGGCGGCCGCCGCGGTCGGGCAAGCGGGGCAAGGCAACGCCACCGCCTCCGCCGCACATCATCCCGCCCTCCCTACCCATCCGGACCACCCGGCCCGAGCCAGCACTGCGTCCGATAGCTGCGACCACCCAGGCGACAGTGCGCCTTGCCCTTCAACCGCAGGCCCTACGCCGTCAGTTCGTCGTCAACGAGATCCTCGGCAAGCCCTTGGCGCTCCGCGATGGCGGCATCGCCGCGCATCCTCCTACGTAAGCCTCGTCCAACTGGAAGAGCCGTCCGCGGCTGCACTTTAAGCCTTGAACCGACCAGCCTTGACCGCTAGTATCGAACGGAACGGAGCGCCCGCCGGGAAGCGTCGTACAGCGCTCCACCATCTCTGCCGAATCCCGCCCGGACATGGCGGGGAGTTTATACCTGAGGACCGTAGCCATGCGGCTTTATTCCAAGACATCATCTCAACCTGTTTGCAAGACGCAATCGTTTCTCTTCCGTGCACGGGTCGCCTTCACCCTGGTCGAGCTTCTTGTGGTGATCGGCATCATCGCGCTGCTCATCTCGATTTTGCTGCCGGCGCTCAGCAAGGCACGGGCGGCGGCGCAGACGGTCGCATGTCTGTCGAATCTGCGGCAGATCGGGCAGGCGGCGTACAGCTACGCGACAGATCACAAAGGCTTTTGGGTGCCCTGTTCCTATCGTGTTCCAAGCGGGAGCGGTTTTGGCGACGCGGAAACTTGGTACGTCAACCTCGTGGATGAGAAGTATCTTATTGCTCCGGACGGGAATGGCCGCGGGCCGCAAATCAGCAAGAATGTTTATTATTGTCCTTCGGGGAACCCAGATCAGGTCGTCGCGTCAACGAGTTCCTCCGGGCAGAACGCCGTCCCCAACTCTCCATTCGATCAACAGGGGGCTTTCGGACAACGGGCCAAATCGCTCACAAACGTGAGCGTGAACACCCCAACGGTTCCAACGTCGCGTTACACCGTCGACTGCTGGTACGGCGTTAACGGATCCACGGGCGCCAAAGATATTGGAGGGTTCCCTCTGGTTCGCCTTCCGCCCGACGACGGCGGTGGCATCACGTATAAAGCGAACGATTACAGCATGGCGCCGCGCCTCAGCCAGTTTCGTCGCGCGGCGGAGATCGTCTTCATCTTCGACGGGTTTTATCAGAACCTCAACGTCAATAGCGCCCGAATCAATGCGCGGCACAATAGCAACACGAAGACGAACCTCTGTTTCTTCGACGGGCATGCGGCGACTTTCGATACCAAGACGCTTCCAGGCGGCAACTTGACGTACAGCGCAAGCAGTCTGTTCACCAAAGCGAAGCTCGACGCGAACTATCCGCAGCCGCCAAAATGGCGGTTGGACCAGAATTGACTGGGCGAGCGGGATAGTTGCGCCGCGATGCAGAGCGGACCCTGGATGCTAGAGTCTGTCCCTGAATCGCAGGCCATCACCGCGCGCCCCCCGTTCACTCGGAGTTGTTTTCATGCCAAGCCATATAGCTTCCACGCGCCACGTCCCTCTCCGCCCAACGGCATTCACGCTCGTCGAGCTGCTCGTCGTCATCGGAATCATCGCCCTGCTGATTTCGATCCTGCTGCCGGCGCTGAGCAAAGCGCGCGAGAGCGCCAACACGGTCAAGTGCCTGGCAAACCTGCGATCCATCATGCAGGCCATGGCCCAATAAATCTCCGAGGGGAAGGGCTACATCATCCCCTACAAAACACCCGTCCACGGAGACTGGTGGGTTATTCTCTTCGACCGCGGCTACCTCAACGCACCAAATGCAAAGGGCAAAGGCACTCAAATCGGAAGCGTGTTTTACTGCCCTTCCGGAAATGTGGACCAGTTTCCGCCATCGTTGACCAATTCCACCGTGGTGCCGGCCGACCGCATGGATCAGCGCGGCGCAATGGCCAACCGCGGCACTTCCCCAGTCACGGGCATCCAGGTTGAC
>JBBRIN010000646.1:0-2743 GCA_038221115.1 Tepidisphaerales bacterium | reverse complement strand
ATGGCGCGGCACTCGCGGTCGGGATCGGCCAGCAAGCGTGCGAGTTCCCAGACGACGTCGGAATAGCCCATTCGGACCAAGCCGGCGGCGCACTCGCAGCGGAGCTTTCCGGCTGCATCGGAGGAGCCGCCCCAGGTTCCTTCCATCTGCACGTGGCGAATGCCGCGAAGATAGAGATCGGCCTCGCTGGCGCCGAGTTTTTGCAGAGCGGCGGCGATGGCGGTCAGGGCCTGGCATCCCTTATCGGCGGAGGGATTTGTCATCAGCCGCTCGAAGGTGGCGACGAGGTCGGGGGTGACGTCTTTCGCATGAAGGTCTGCGGCCACCTCGGCGGCCTTTGCGATGACGAGGTGAGCTTTTTCGCGCAACCCGGCGCGTATTGCGTCGGAGCCCTCGGGGGAAAGAGTGCCGGATTCTTT
Source organism: Tepidisphaerales bacterium (assembly GCA_038221115.1). Lineage (GTDB taxonomy): Bacteria > Planctomycetota > Phycisphaerae > Tepidisphaerales > Tepidisphaeraceae > JANXVV01. Next base: position 2,324 of record JBBRIN010000646.1, on the reverse strand, counting down.
CAGGCGGATAAGCGCCTCAAGCCGGGCGTCGACGGAACTCCGCTTGCCCATGAGGAGCTCCCTGGTCACGGGCGATGAATGACGGGCAAAGGACGATTACTTCTTGTCATGCTCGATTCGGCCCCACATCTGGCCGCCGTGTGAGCCATCGCTTGAACCCCAGATGCCAACGTATTCATCGCCGAAAATCATGACGCGGGCGGTGTAGGTGCCGAGGCCGGGGATACCGAGGTTATCAACGGTGATGACGGCGGTGTCGCCGGCCCATTTCACAGGCAATTGGATGGGGACGGAGATGTCGCGTCCGCCGAATTGAATGGTCGCGGAGAAGATCCAGTCGTCGCCGGTCTTCTTGACGTCGCCCAAGGTGTATTTGTCGGCTTTTGGCGGCTTATCCGAATGCTTCACGTTGTAGGACCCGTTCAGGGTTGCGTGGCTCATCGTGGCGGCGAACCAGGTGTCGAGTTCGGCTTGGGTTTTTGCGGGTTTGGTGGTTGCGCCCGCCGCAGGTTTTGGGGCGGTGGGTTCCGCGGCCGGCATCAGGTTGGTCGTTGCAAGCAAGACGACTGCGCAAATCCAGAATCGGTTTTTCATGGTGCACCATCCTTTGAATTTTGATCCTTCGAGCGTGAAATTTGATGACTTTGATCCCATCCATAGCGGCGCGCGCCATCGAGGCGATCGAACATTCGCGGGACCTCGCGCCCGACGCCGTCGATGAATGCGGCGCGGCCGCGTTCCCAGATGGCGCCGATGGCGCAGCATTGGCCGGTCCTTGGGGGTGCGTCGTCCCTTACGTGCTTCAGGAGCGGGAGGTCGCCGATGTGAAGAGCCGCCGCTTCGTCATCGAGGGCCGCATCCATTTTTGTGGTTCGGTCGTGGGCGCGGAGGCGGTCCTGCCAGGAGGGGAAATGGAAGGATTCTCGGAAGGTGAGCGTGTCGTCGGCGATGCCCAGGTTTGAGAGTGCCCAATGCACGGCGCCATTTCTTCGGCGATAGAGATGGATGCGATGCATCAATAAGCGGAAGCGGTCTGCGTTGTCGTGTGCGACGCGATAGTCGATCAGGACAGCCACGGGGCCGTTGCGGACAGGCCCATCGTTCTCCACGCCCGGAACGGGCCCGCGCTTGGCGGTGGAGAAGTCCTCCTTCTCCTTCGGCACGAGTCGAAGCCAGAAGATTCCAACGGATGCCAGAAGGACCCCCCCGGCCGCGTAGGCGAGCGATACGCGCGGCCCGAACGCGGTGGCGAGCCGGCCAAACACGGCCGACCCGGCGGACATTGAGCCCCACAGGACGAGGACGTACATGCCCATGGCGCGCCCCTTCACCCAGAGAGGCACCGCGAGTTGGGTGGCGATATTGAAGTTCGTGGGGATGATGACCCAGTTGAAGCCGGCGATGAACATGGCGAGGGATCCGAGCCAGAGTGAGGGGGTGCGTGCGACGCCGAGCATCGCGAGCCCATAGAAGACGGTGCAGACGGCGACGGTTTCCTCGATGCCGAAGCGGCGTTGGAGGGCCTGCATGAAGTAGACGCCGATGAGCGCGCCGACGCCGAGGGAGACCATCCAGATGGCGGCGCCGGTGTCGCCGCGGAGGGTGGCGGGGTTTTTCTTGCAGATGATTCCGGAGAAGGTGGGGAGAATTCCGGCAAAGAAGATGAAGAGAAAGACGCGCGCGAGGATCGCGCTGAGCCGCGGGGAGAACCAGGTGTAGCGAAAGCCGGTGGCGACGGCGCTGCGTATGGTCTCGGGGTGGGCGGGCTTTTGGCGCTCGGTGGGCTTCCAGCGGTACAGCACCCAGATGACGCCCGAGAGCGAAAGCGCCGTGGCGAGGAAGGCGGTGCCTTTGCCGGCGTAGAAATATTGCTTTCCGAAGAGACCGACGATGAGCCCGCCGAGCGCGTATCCACCGACGCGGGCGATGTTCATGTTAAGGCCGTTGAGGGCCATTGCGGACCGCAGTTCACCGGGCGATACCAGCTCGGGAAGGACGGCAAGCAGGGTCGGGTTCATCATGGCGTAGCCGGCGCCGATGACGAAGAGGAACCCGAGCATGAGCCACGGGGTCATCAGGTGCAGGATGGTGAGGACGCCGAGGGTCCCGGCGGCCAGCATCATCCAGACGTGGGTGAAGATCAGGAGCTTCCGACGGTCGAGGACGTCGGCGAGGGCGCCTGCGATTAAGACGAGGAAGGGGATGGGCAGAGTGGACGCGGTGAATGTGTATGCCGCCATTCCGTCGGAGACGCCAAAGCGCTGCTTGAAGTCCACCATCAGGAGCGGGGCGGCATAGTTGCGGATTTCGTAGCCGATATACGA
>JBBRIN010000645.1:0-2770 GCA_038221115.1 Tepidisphaerales bacterium | reverse complement strand
AACCGCGACAACAGCGCCGACTCGCGCTTCTTCGGCTTCGTGGACCGCAGCCAGATTGTCGGGCGGGCGACGGCGGTGGCGCTCTCGGTGGATTGGGGCGGGGCGTTTCCCTGGATCCATCCGCGGTTCAGCCGGTTTTTTACGAAGCTGCCGTGAGATCGGGATTGTGCCTGACCCACCAGCGGGCGGCGCGTTAGAATGGTCCGCATGGTCCGCATTCGCGAAATCATGGACACGGACCTGCGGCAGCGGATCGTGCGGCAGCTCGCCGAGAACAGAGGCTGCTCAGTCGCCGCCATCCCCGATTGGTTCGAGCTGGATGACGCCGACTTCGTGGACCTGTTGAACGATCTGAAGGAAGCGGAGTCGGGGACGGGGGATCTGGATGATCCGCGGCTGAACACGGATTGAAGAACTGGCCGCCTTGGTGTCTCACACGGCGGCGAGTGCCGCGGTTTCGCGCTTCACGCGATTGGCGTACGCCTGGTGCAGCTTGAGCGTCACCGGACCGCAACGGCTCGCGATGGACGCATTGTCCCAGTGGCTCACCCAATGCAGCTCGCGCGTCGTGCTGGTGATGAACAGCTCGTCGGCCGCCTTGGCTTCGGCCAGCTTGAGCGGGCGCTCGACGAAGTCCACGTCGATTTCGCGGCAGAGTTGCTCCAGGACCAGGCGGGTGATGCCAGGGAGGACCTTGGGGCCGAGCGGGTGGGTGACGAGTTGGCCCTCGATCACGGCGAAGAAATTGCTGGCGGAGCACTCGCTGACGGCGCCGTCCTCGACGAAGACGGCTTCTTCAGCGCCGGCGCGGGCGGCGGCGTTCTTGGCCAGCACGTTGGCAAGCAGCGCGATCGATTTCACCCAGCAGCGCTTCCACCGTTCATCCTGAACGGTCTGGATCTTCGCGCCGGCCCCGGCGCCGGGCGCGGGCGATGGAGGAAGCTGGCGGGTGTAGAAGAGGACAGTGGGCTCGACTGGGATGTTCGGGAAGAGGTGATTTCGCGGCGCCACCCCGCGGGTGATCTGGAGGTAGACCATTCCGTCGATCAGGCGGCTGTCTTCGACGAAGTCTGCGATCGCGTTCGCGAGCGCCGTCTTGTCGACCGCGTCCGGCAGATCGATCCCCTCGGCAGAACGGGCGAGGCGGTCGAGGTGCTCGGTGAGCGTGAACGGGCGCCCGTTGTAGATGCGGATCACCTCGTAGACGCCGTCGGCGAACTGGTAGCCGCGGTCTTCGACGCTGATCTTCGCGTCGGACAGGGGAAAGATTTCGCCGTTGAGCCAGACGAGTTCGGTCATGGGTAACACCTTCGATGAGTGCGGTACGCGGTCGAATAATTATACGGATCGGGAATTAAAAGAGCGAGAACAATCCCGCCGCGGGGTGGCCTGTTGAAACGAGCCCCCCGGGGCGCCCCGTCGCCAACGTCGCTAGAATCGCCGCCACCGCAACGATGAAGGGACCGAGATGGCCAAGCTGGCGCGGGCGCTCGATGGAGGTGGAATGAGTTGGCGTCAGCGTCGCTTCCATGGCTCCTTCTGGACGATCTATCATGCGCGAGCCACCGTCAGTTGCCACTATTTTTGAAAACTGACAAGCGCGGCGTGTTCTCTATAATCCCGCGACCCATGGCAGCCGGCAAACCCATCCCTCCGTCAGCATGGGACGAGAAGCTTTTGCAGAACCCGCACGCCGTGTCGGACAAGCGCCGCCGCGTGCAGAAGATGTTCGCGGCGATTGCTCCTAGCTACGACCTGAATAATCGGCTGCATAGTTTGTGGATGGATCAGGCGTGGCGGCGGAAGGCGGTGAAACTGGCGGGGTTGAAGGCGATGGATCAGGTGGTGGATGTGGCGTGTGGCACCGGTGATCTGACGCTCCGGTTCCTGAGTGAATTCTACCGCTTACACCGGCGGGCCCGTTGGCGCGCTATTCTCAAGGGAGAGAAGCTTCTTTGCCATCAACCAATTATGTCCCGTCGCCCGGTCTTCGGCGTGGATTTCACCTATGAGATGCTTCCATTGGCCCGAAAAAAGACGCCACATGGGATACCGTATCACCTTCAAGACAAGCGGGTAAATGAACTTGATGAGTTTTCGCGAGAGGCGCGAGATGAAGTTCGCAAGCACATGAACGCCGGGTGGATATTTAATGGGATCTCGTGGCTCAACGGTGACGCCCAATCCCTCCCTCTCTTGGACGCCTCCGCCGACATCGTTTCCATCGCCTTCGGCATCCGCAACGTCCAGGATCCTGCCCTCGCGATCCGCGAATTTCGGCGAATCCTTCGACCCGGCGGCCGGTTGATCATTCTCGAATTCTCCCTGCCGACCAACCCCGTCCTCCGCGGCCTATACAACTTCTACTTCCGCAAGGTGCTGCCCACGACGGCCACGTGGATCAGCCGCGACAAGACCGGCGCGTACAAATATCTGCCGGAATCGGTCAACACGTTCATCGGCCGCGAACAGATGACGGCGATGATGCGCGACGCCGGCTTCGAGCGCGTCGAGCAGTTCCCGATGACCTTCGGCGTCTGCGTCTGTTACCGCGGCCTCGTGCCCGTTTAGCGCTACCGTTTCAAACTTACTGAAATGATGACGCTTACCCGGCTCGTTCCGTATCATTGAAGCATCATGGACATCGTCACCGCCATCACCGGAGCCAGCGGCGCTTTGTACGCACAGCGGTTTATCCAGGCCCTCGACGCGGCCGGCGTGAACACACACCTGGTCGTCTCGCCCCTTGGCCGACGGCTACTGCACGATG